>JABFRZ010000134.1 GCA_013140785.1 Planctomycetota bacterium
CTCGGGGCCCGTGAAGGGGGCGCGCTGGGCGATGGGGGCGGCGGCCGGCTTGCTGGGGAGCGCGCTGGCGACGGGCTGGGTCGTGCGCGAAGGCTTGCCGGAGCTCTCGCTCGCCGCGCAGCTGGTGGCGACCATCTCGAGCCTGGCCACCGGCGCGGTGGCCGGCAGCGTCGGGCTCGCCATGGTCCTCGGGCACTGGTACCTCACCGTGCCGAAACTCGAGATCCGCTACCTGGTGCGCCTCAACCGCGTGACGGTCGCGGCCATGCTCGCATCGCTCGCCACTCTCGCCGGAGCCTGCCTCGTCTTCTCCGAGTCGCTGCGCAACGGGCAGCCGCCGCTTTTCGGCCCCTGGGGACTCTTCTACCTCGGGACGCGCCTTGCGGTCGGGCTGGCCCTCCCGCTCGTTTTCGCGGCCATGGCGGCGAGCTCGCTGCGCTTCCACAACACGCGCTCGGCTACCGGGATCCTGTACGCCTCGACCGTGTTGGTCCTGATCGGGACGGCGGTGTCGGTGTTCCTCCAGGACTCCTACCGGGTTCCGCTCTGATGGCCGTCTCGTTGACCATCGAGCAGGGCGGCAGCTCGCGGGTCCTGTTGGCGAAGGAGCGCGGCGATGTCTGCGCGCTCTGGGCCGCCGAGCGCCTCTGCTTCGAGCGCCTCGGACCCGCGGGGGGCCTCTCCGGCTGTCTCGCCTGCGGCCATCCGGAGCTCTACACCCAGCGCGACTTCCCACGCCGCATCGGAATCACCCTGGTCGTCCTGGCCGCGGTCCTCGCGCCCTCCACCCACTATCTCAGTCTCCTGGTCGCGGCCGCGATCGATGCGCTGCTGTACCGCTTCGCGCCAGCCCTCGTGGTCTGCTACGCCTGCAACGCGCGCCACCGCGGCTTCGCGCCCGAGCCGCGCCACCCGCGCTACGACCTCGGCATCGCCGAGCGCCTGCGCTACGGAGAGAAGGCTGTGATGGGTGCTCCCATGCGTCCGGGAGGCACCGCCGGCGCGCCCGAGCCCGAGCACTGAATCGCACCGGATCGCCGCGCGTGTCGGGCTGAAAACGAAGAAGCCCCGCGACGCGCGCGGGGCTTCTGGTTTCCTGTCGAGCTCACGACGCGCGTGAGCCGACCGGTCCCACTCCCTCGCGGCGCGCGCGAGCGGGGACCGCGATCGCTCTAGCGGCTCGCGCCGATCGCGAAGCCGACTTCGAAGACTTCGCCGTCCCCGAAGGTCGAGTCGGCATCGAAGCTCGACCACTGGGCTTGCCACTTGGCGTTGGTGCCGCGGTAGTAGTTGGCGGCGAGGCTGAGGATGGAGTTGTCTTCCTGGCTGGCGCCCGTGACGTCTTCGCCGTTGTCGAGGTTTTCGAGACGCAGGGCCACTTCCCAATCGGGGTTGATGGCGAAGCTCCCGTAGAGGCTCCACGGCTGCGTGTCGCCGTAGAAGTTCAGCGCCGGGGTCACGTTGCTGAAGTCCTCGTCCGTGGCGAGCCGAATGTCGTCGTTGAGCTTGGCGATCTCGCCGCCGAACCCGATCTGGCCCACGCTGCCGTGGAAGTCGAGCAGCCACAGGTTCATGTCCGAGCCGCCACCAGGACCAGGAGTGGCCGTGGCATCGTCGTTCGCGAACGTGAGACCGATGGTGCCGTTCAGCGTGTCGGTGCTGCCCATGGCCCCCTCGTGCTCACCGGCACCCGAGCCGAGATCGAACTCGCCGCGCAGGACGGCGAGGTGGTCACTCTCGTGACCGTTGGAGCCGTTGAGGAACCAGAAGCCCCAGTAGAGCTGCTCCTGGCGCCCCGACGCGGCGAAACCGTTGTCCCAGCCGTCGAAGGCCGAGCCGAGGGCGGTCCGGTCGATGAAGATCAGCTTCTCGGGATCCGTGGAGTTGGAGCGCGAGACGCGCGGCTTCATGTTGCCGATGTGGGCATTGAAGTAGTCCGCGCAGGTCCAGCTGACCCACGCGTCCTCGAGCTCGAGCAGCGTGCCGCTGCCGCCCTCGTTGTTGTTGATGTCCGTGCTGACACGCCAGCTGTAGGGCCCTTGGGTGCCCCAGAAGGCGATGTCGACATCGTTGAAGCTTGCGCCGCTCGTGTCGGCACCGCCAAACGTGGCGATATCGTCCGTCGAATAGGTGAAACCACCGCGCAGCAACCCCGCCCACCCCAAGTTGTCTTGCGACTGCTTGAGGGAGGAGGCGAGACCGGTGATCTCGCTGTCGAGCGCCGCCCACTCGTTGTCGCCCGTGCCGGCATTGACTGCCGACCCGGCGACCGCGAGGGCCAGCGCCGTTCTAACGAATCGGTTCATGAGTACATGCACTCCGGATGTGAGAGAGAGTTCCTAGGAATTGGGGATCCCGGTTGCGGTGGAGGACACCCCCCCCCGCAGCGCGAGAAGTTCAACCTCTCGGCGCGGCGATTCCAAGCCGCGCGGCGCCTCACGGCTGACAAGATCGCCGGAATACAGCAATGCCTATTCTTATAACGTGCTAGCTGTTAGCTAGTTACGGCCATCATTATGCGAAGGTCGATCTGGCGTCCACGCGTCCTGCGGAGCCGAAGAAGGCGGGGCGCCGTCCCTGTTGTGGCCGCCGGAAGCGGCCAGAACTCGATCGGCCAGCTCCAGCACTTCGATTTCCCTGGGGCTGGGTTCGAACCCGAGCTCGCGCGCGGAGCGCAGCCGGTCCTCCAGCCGCGCGCGCGCCGAGCGGGTGTACTCCCGATCGTAGTTGGGCAGGTTCAGGTAGCGCGGGTCGAGGCACTGGGCGAACTCGCCGCACGCAAGCGTCAGCTCGTCCTGGACCGCCTGCCGCCAGGACTCTCCACCCTCCCGCCCGGCGGTCCTGGCGCGCTCGACCCACGGACCACAGGCTTCCTGCCCTTCGCGCAAGGCCTGGCCGAGGGCGAGCAGCACATGCCGCGCGACATAGTGGCTCGGAGCTTGGCCGGCCCGGACCAACCGTTCGAGGTTCGCCAACGCGTCCTCGACCTCGCGGGCCACGTCGCGCGCGCTCATTCGTCCTTCGGCCTCGAGCGCCCCCGTTTCACGGCCGAGCGCACACGCTTGGTCTGTAGGCGCTTCTCCCGGGCCGAGCGCTTCGGGCGCGTCTCCTTGCGGGGGACGCGGGGCGCCAAGGCCTCGAGCAGGATCCCGAGCAGGCGCTCGCGGGCGGCTTCGGCATTTCTGCTCTGCTCCCGGTGCCGTGAACTGTGCAGGACGAGCTCCCCGTTGCGCGTGAGCCGGCCCGCGAGTCGTTCGAGCAGCAAGAGGCGCTGGTCCTCCGTCAGGCTGCGGCCGCGACGAACGTCGTAGCGCAGGACGACCTTGCTCTCGACCTTGTTGACGTTCTGACCGCCAGGGCCGCCCGAGCGTGCGGTCGAGAACACCAGCTCCTCGGCCGGGATCACCAGCTCGGGACCCACGCGCAAGGCAGCCCGCGAGGCCCTCATGCCCGCCTGCCGTGCTCCCAGAGCATGGGAAACGGATAGATGCCGGTGCTGTGCCCGTCCGAGAACATGAGGGTGATCGCGTAGTTCCCGACCAGGCGTACGTCGCGATGGACCAGGTCGGGCGGCACACTCGCCGGATTGTGGCGGCGCACGCCCGAGAGCTCGTCCACGCAGGCCGCGCAGGGGCACATCGAGCGCAGCTCGATCGCGCTCAGGACGGTCTTCTCCCCGTTGTCCCACTCGAACTCGATCCGGCTGGGATCGGTGCGCGTGATCGTGCGCGGTTGAGGGGCCATGGAGCTTCCAGCTACCGAGGGGAAGTGGTGGTGGGCAGAGCCGGAGTTGAACCGGCGACCCCTTGATTTTCAGTCAAGTGCTCTACCAACTGAGCTACCTGCCCACGTTCCCTCCGGCCGTTGCCGGTCGGGGGCGGAGGAGTCTGACGGCGACCCTCCGAACCGTCAACCCGGACGGTTCCATCAGGACGCGCCCCGCAGGCGCTCGCGGGCCTCGATCACGTCGCGCGTGATCTGGGCGGCCAGCTCTTCGACCCCGGCGAAGCGACGCTCACCGCGCAGGCGGGTCACGAACTCGAGCTCGATGCGCTGGCCATAGAGGTCTCCTTCGAAATCGAGCACGTGCACCTCGACTTGAGGCCGACGCGGGGGATTGGGCTCGACCGTCGGCCGAAACCCGATGTTCGCGACCCCGAGCAGCACCCTTCGCCCGCCGCCCGGGAGCCGGTGGTGAACCCTGCACGCGTAGACGCCGGGCGGCGGGTGGAGCTCCTGGTGCAGGTTCAGGTTGGCGGTGGGGAAGCCGATGCGGTGCCCGAGGTTCGCGCCGTGTACGACCCGGCCGAAGACGCTCACCGGCCGGCCCAGCATCGCGGTCGCCGCGGGCAGGTCGCCGAGCTCGACCGCCTCGCGGATGGCGGTGGAGGACACGGGCCGACCCTGGACCACCACCTTGGGGGCGACCTCGACCTCGTACCCCATGGTCCGCAGGGACTCGGGCGTCCCGCCCCGGTCATGGCCGAACTTGCTGTCGAAGCCGAGCACGAAGCAACGCACCGCCAGGGCGCGCTCGGCGATCTCGCGCGTGAACTCCGCGGCCGACAGGGCCCGCAGGTTGGCGTCGAAATGGAGCACGGCGGCGTGCTCGATCCCGGCCCGCTCGAAGAGCTCGAGGCGGTGCTCGAGAGTCGTCAGGGTCTTGGGAGCGTGGCCGAGCAGGAGGTGCTTCGGATGCCGGCGAAACGTGATCACGGTGGATGCCGCACCCAGCGCGCGCGCGCGGGCCACGTTCGCGCGCAGGATGGCCTGGTGGCCGAGGTGCACGCCGTCGAACATCCCGACCGATACGACCGAGCCGCGCGGGTCCGGTGCGAGCCGCTCGCGTCGGAAGGTGGCGATCACCGCGCGGGCGCGGCCGCCTTGCGCTTGTACTTGGCCACGAGCTCCTCCAGGGCGGTCTTGTTCCGGAGCCGGTCGGCTGGAGACATCCTGTCCACCAGGAGCACCCCCTCGAGGTGGTCGTTTTCGTGCTGGATGATGCGACTCGTGAACCCGGCGAAGGTCTCTTCGAAGGGCGTTCCGTCCACGCGGAACGCGTGCACCTTGCAGATCTCGGGGCGCTCGACCTCGGCGTAGATGCTCGGGAAGGAGAGGCAGCCCTCCTCGAACAGGGTTGGCGGCCCCGAGAGCTCGGCAAGGCGCGGGTTGACGAGCACGAGTTCGTCCTGGGGCACGCCCGTCGGGTTCAGGACCAGGAGCCGCTTCTTGAGCCCGACCTGGGGCGCCGCGAGCCCCACGCCCTTGCTGGCGTACATGCGCTCGAACATGCCGGCCACGATCGCCCTCAGCTCCTCGTCGAAAGCGGTCACGACCTGGGCCGGCCGGCGCAGAACCGGGTCCGGATAGAGAGTCAGGTCGAAGTGCAGATCGAAGGCCATCGCCGTGGACCCGTGGGGCAACGGGGCCGGTCGTCGAGGCTAACATAGCCCTCGGGTTCGCGATGCCGAGCCGCGCGAGCGCGTTGACGCTTCCGGGCGGCACCGCTAGGCTCTTCCGCCCTTGTTTTCGGCCGGAGATGGGGGCGCGGCGATCGATCCGGCCGTCCCCCTTGGATTTTTCGAAGCAGATCCAGAAGGCCGAGGAAGCCCTCCGTCGGCGCAACTACGACTTCGCGGTCGAGCTGTATCGCCAGCTGATCGATCTCGACCCCAACCAGGGCGAGGCTCGCGGCGGGCTGCGACGCACGCTGCGCAAGCGCCACGAACAAGACGGTGGCAAGGGCGGCAAGCTGCTGCGAGCCATGTCGGGGGCGCTGCCGCTCTCGCGTGCCAAGGCCTTGCAGAAGCTGGGCAAGCACGAGGCCTGCGCGCGGGCGCTGGAGGACTACCTCGTGACCAACCCGATGGACGTAGAGGCCAACCTCTTGCTGGGGGTCTCGCTCGAGCAGGCCGGGCACTTCCTCTCGGCGCGCGCGGTCTACGAGTTCACGGCCGAAATCGCGCCGCGCAACCCCGAGGCGCTCAAGCGTGCCGGCGCCATGATGCAGCGCACCGGCGACCACCCGCGCGCCCTGGAATACTACGAGCGCGCCTTGGAAGCCGACCCGCGCGACCAGGAGGCCCTCAAGGCGCGCAAGAACCTGGCGGCCGAGAGCGCGCTCTCGAAGTCCAACTCCAGCGCGGTCAGCCACAGCCGCGAGCTCATCAAGGACAAGGACCGCTCGCGCGAGCTCGAGCGCTCGAAGCGCCTGGTGCTGTCGGAGGAGGAGCTGCGCGCCGATCTGGCCAAGCTGGAGGAGCGCTTCGCCGGGTCGCCCTCGGATCCCGAGCTGATGGTGCAGCTCGCCGACGTGCACGAGCGCCTGGGCGATCCCGCGGCGGCGCTCGAATTCGTCGAGCGCGCGCTCTCGTACCGCAAGGACTCCTTCGAGCTGATCGCGAAGCACGGCGACCTCGAGTCCAAGCGCCTGAAGAAGGCCGTTGCGCGCGCGGACAAGACCGGCAAGGCGGACGAGGCCGGCGCGCTGGAGCGCGAGCTGGTCGCGCACGAGGTCAAGGACTACCGACGGCGCGTCGAGGCCCGACCCGGAGACGCGCAGCTGCGCCTGGCGCTGGCGAAGCGCCTCTTGCGCGCCGACGACGTGGACGGAGCGCTGGCCGAGCTGCAGCGCTGCTCGGGCGAGCCGCGCGTGCGCGACGAGGCCCTCTTCCACCTGGGGCAGTGCTTCCAGAGGAAGGGCGTGCTCGATCTCGCGCGCAAGGAATACGAGCACGCGCTCCAGGCCAGCGATGGCAAGGGCGAGCGCGCCAAGGAGATCCTGTACAACCTCGGCACCATCGCCGAGGCCCAAGGGAATCGCGACGAAGCGCGGTCCTTCTACGTCCGCATCTACGAAATCGACATCGGCTACCGCGACGTGGCCGCCAAGATGGAAACCCCCGCCCGATAAGCCCCGATAGACATGGCCCACAGCAAGCAAGCACTGAAGCGCAACCGGCAGAGCGAAGAGAAGCGCGCTGTCAACAAGAACGTCCGTACCCGCATGCGCGGCGCCATCAAGCGCGTCCTCGCCGCGGACTCCGGGGAACGGCCCGCGGCGCAGAGCGATGCCATGCGACGCATCGACAAGGCCGCCAAGATCCACGCGATCCACGCCAACGCGGCCTCGCGCTACAAGAGCCGCGTGGCCAAGGCGCTCAACCGCGCCAAGGCCGCTGCAGCCAAATAGCGCCGAAGCAAGGTTGCGGAGCGGCGGGGTCCTACGGCCTCGGCGCCGCGACCTCGGGAACCCCCGCGAGCGGGTTCACCCAAGCGTACGCCTCGCGATGTAGGCGTGCGCGCTCGCGGCCGAGGATGCGCTCGCGTCGTTCGTTGGCGAAGTACCGCGTGAGCAGCCGCTGCACGTCCGGCGCGTCGAAATCGGGCTCGGGCGGAACGCGGCGGTCGTGCAGCTGGATGAGCCGATAGCCGAGTTCCGGAGCAGGCTGACCGTTCCGATCGCTGAGCGGGCTGACCTCCGTGAGTTCGCCGACCCCGGCCTTATCGGCGAACGCGGCCACGTCTGGATCCGCGAAGGAAGACGGAGCCCGGAAGGGCAGGAGCCCGCGCGAGTCGCGCAGGTCGGCGCCGCGCTCTTCGACCAGGAGCGCCAGGTCCTCGCCGGCCAGCACGCGTGCCCGGGCGTCTTCGCAGCTCGCGCGCGCCGCCTCGGGGCTGCCCGACTCGCGGCTCGAGACGACCAGCCAGCGCAGCTGCACCGTCACCTCCGCGAGGTTCTGCTTGTTCTCCTCGAACATGGCGCGCAGCTCGCCCGGCCGGATGGTGGCGTCGCGCGTCGCGCGGCGCGCGACCACGGCGTTCCCCAGGGCCGAGTACTTCCACAGATCCCGCCGGATCTGCTCCTGGCGCTCCGATTCCTCGGCCAAGGCGTCCTTGCCCTCCTCGCGCAGCTGTGCCAGGTAGACCTCCAGCCCGGCCTTTTCACGCTCGGCCTCCAGGTTGGCGCGCGTGATCTTCTCGATCTGGGCCGGATCGAGGCCGAGGTCCGCGCCCTTCTGCGCCTCCAGGCGCGCCGTCCAGAGCTCGAGCAGCGTCTCCCGGTACAGGCGTTCCTCGCTCTCGCGACTGTCGGGCGGCTGGGCTTCTTGACGGCGGCGAAAGTGGCGCTCGAACTCGCCGAGGGTGACCAAGCTCTCGCCCGCCTGCACCGCGACGCCTTCTAGGATCGGGTTCTGCTGCGCTGCTTGTTGCGTCGCTGCTTGTTGCGCCGTGGGGCGCGGCGGCGTCGGCTGGGCGGGCTGCCCAGCGGGGCTCTGGGAAGTGGCCGCCTGCGAGAGCAGCAACGCGAGCGCGAGGGATTGGCGGATCATCGGCCTTCGGCGCGCGTCATCTTGGGAAGGGGCTCGCGCGCCCGCAAGATCCCGAGGATCCACGCCAGCGCCTTCTCGGGCGTGCGCCGCTCGCGCGGGATCACGAGATGGGCCAGGCCCGCGCGCAGCGGGCGCAGCCCGACCTCGCCGCGCCGCAGCGCGCCCTCGAGCGCGATCCGGTCGCGGTACTCGAGCAGATACGTGTCGGTGCGGTAGGCGAGACGCTTGATGCCGAGCGTGGCCAGCAGTGCGCGCGTCAGGAACTGTTGCACCAGGGTCTGGGCCTCGCTCGGCACGCGCCCGAAGCGGTCGCGCAGCATCGCCAACGCCTCCTCGACGTCCGCCTCGCACTCGATCGCGTTCAGGCGCCGCAACACCTCGAGGCGCGTCTTCTCCTCGCGGATCCAATCCTCGGGCAGGTAGGCTGAGAGTCCGAGCTCGAGCTCGACCGCGCCCGCCTCGATCTCCGCCGTGACCGCGGCCGGGACTTCTTGCGCGAGCAGCGCCTGCAGCTCCGCGCCCGCCACCGCCGGCGCGTGTTGCAGACGCTCGACCGTCTGGCGCAGGAGCCGACAGTACATGTCGTAGCCGATTGCGCCGATGTGGCCCGACTGTTCGGGTCCGAGCAGGTTGCCCGCGCCGCGG
>JABFRZ010000474.1 GCA_013140785.1 Planctomycetota bacterium
GCACAGCCGCGCGCGAGGCCGCGGGCGAGGCCGAGGACGCGCTCGCGCGGCTGTGCGGGCTCGAGCGCGGTCCGGCCGGGGAAGAAGCGGCGCCGCTCACGATCGACTGCTTCGACGTCTCCAATCTCCAGGGCACACACGTGGTGGCGAGCCGCGTGCGCTTCCGCGGCGGCCATCCGGACCGCACCGGCTACCGGCGCTTCCGCATCCGCGACGTGCGTGGGCAAGACGACTTCCGCTCGATGAACGAGGTGGTGGGGCGCAGCCTGCGGCGCGGCTTGGACGAGGGTGAGCTGCCCGACTTGGTCGTGATCGACGGCGGCGCGGCCCAGCTCGGAAGCGCGCTCGAGGCGCGTGACGACGCCGGCGCCTGGGACGTGCGCATCGTGGCTCTGGCCAAGGCGCGCGCCGAGCGCAGGCTGCGCGGCCAACACAAGGCCGCCAGCGAAGAGCGCTTGATCCTCGCGCCGGACGCCGAGCCGATCGTGCTCGAACGCCACAGCGCACTGCGCCATCTGCTCGAGCGCCTGCGCGACGAGGCGCACCGCTTCGCGCTCGCCTACCACCGCAAGGAGCGTGGCAAGCTGCGCTCGCGCCTCGACTCGATCGCGGGCGTCGGCCCGGTCAAGCGCAAGGCTCTGCTGGCGCGCTTCGGTTCGGTGCAGGGCATCTGCCAGGCCAGCGAAGAAGAGCTCGCCGGCGTGGCCGGCATCTCGCCCGCCCTGGCGCGCGCGATCCTCGCGTCCCTGCGCCAGGACGCGGGCTAGGCCAGGGCGCCGCGGCGGAAGCCCTTTCGCGCGCGAATCCGGCCGACATGGGCCGTCGGACGAGTCCGCGCTCGCGCGCACGAAACCCCCGAAAGGGCTGAGTTCGAGGCGCGTGCGGCCCGAAAGGGGAGCGACTCGTCCGGCGGGGGAAAGTGCTGGGCGAGGAGGTTCCAGGGGATCTGCATCCGGACACGCACATTCATGGGGAAGTTTCAGCGCTCGCTCGTTCCTGTTTCCGCGGCCTTCGCTCTGATGCTCGCCCCGCCGCTCGCGCTTGCCGGTGACTCCGGTCAGGGCGCCGGTCAGGGCGCATCGAGCAGGCTGGACCTGCCGGTCCTCTTCACGGCCAACCAGGGTCAGTGCGCGCCCGAGGTGCTGTTCCAGGTGCGCGTGCCCGGCGCCACTGCGAGCGTGCTCGCGGACGGCTTGTACTTCGACCTGGACGGGGCCGGCCTGCGCTTGCGCTTCGTCGGCGCGGGCGTTGGAGCTGGAACGCGGGCGGAGGGACGCGAGCCGAAGTCCGCGCGCGCACACTTCCTGGGCGGCGCGCGAGCGACGCGGGGAGTGGAGACTTTCGGGAGCGTGCGTCTGATCGACCTGGCTCCGGGCGTGGATCTCGAGCTGCACGCGCGCCGAGACCGCCTGGAGTACGACCTCGTGCTCGCGCCGGGAGCCGAGCCGGACGACCTCGAACTCGCGCTGGAGGGCAGCGAAACGGCCTGGATCGACGCGGACGGGGCCCTGTGCGTCACGCTCGCGGGCCAGGTTCTGAGCCAGCCCACGCCCGTGGCCTGGCAGCTGAGCTCCGACGGCCGCCAGACGCCGGTCTCCTGCGCTTGGCGCGAACGCGCGGGTGGACGCTTCGGATTCGCGCTCGGTGCGCGCGCGAGCGGTGCGACCCTGGTCATCGATCCGGTGCTCGTCTACAGCTCCCACGTGGGCGGCTCGAACGCCGACGCGGCCAGCGCGACCTTCGTGGACGAAGACGGCGCCGTGTATGTGGCCGGCTGGGCGCGCTCCACTGATTTTCCGGGGCTGGGCGCGCGTGCGGGCGCGTTGAACGGCAAGGAGGCCGTGGTGTTCAAGCTGGCGCCCGACGGGCGCGAGCTGGTTTTCGCGACCTATCTCGGCGGGCGCGGCGATGACGCGGCGACAGCCCTGCTGGTCGATCGGGACGGTCAGGTGCTCGTGGCCGGCAACACCGCGAGCGACGACTTCCCGACCACGGCCCAAGCGCTCGACCGCAGTCCGTCCGGCGGCGCCGACGGTTTCGTGGCGAAGCTCGCGGCCGATGGCTCGACGCTGCTGTTCTCGACCTTGCTGGGCGGCTCGGCCGAGGACAACGTGTCCGGGCTGGCGCTCACGGCGGGCGGGCTGATCACCTTGGCGGGCACCACGCGCTCGCGCGACTTCCCGGTGAGCTCGGCCAGCTACTCGAGCGAGCCGCGCGGCGGGCGCGACGCGTTCGTCACGCGCCTCGACCCAGAGGGCGAGCGTCTGGTGTTCTCGACCCGCCTCGGCGGCTCCGATGACGACGAGGCGCGCGGACTGGCGGTGGACGCCGAGGGTTGCACCTATCTCACGGGCCGGACCGTGTCGCACGACTTCCCGACCACGCTCGGAGCCTTCGACCGCCAGCGCCTAGGGGTGGACGCCTTCGTCGCCAAGCTGTCCGGCGGTGGGCGCACGCTGCTGTACTCGACCTTCCTGGGCGGCAGCGGCCAGGACGAGGCCACCGCCATCGCGATCGACAGGGAGCAGCGCGCGGTCGTGGTCGGCTGGACGCAGTCGCCCGACTTCCCGTTCGGCCTCGGCGAGGTCGCGCCGGGGCGCAAGGACGGTTTTGCGGTGCGCCTCTCGGACTCCGGCAACGCGCTCCTTCTCGCGCTGCCGCTCGGCGGTGGCAGCGCGGATGAGGCCTTGGGCGTCACGCTCGACCCCCTGGGCTCGGCTTGGGTCGTGGGCTGCACGCGCTCGGCGGACTTCCCGGTCAGCCGCGACGCGCAGCGCTCACGGCTCGCGGGCCCGGCCGACGCTTTCCTGGTGGGAATCTCGGACCAGGGCG
>JABFRZ010000568.1 GCA_013140785.1 Planctomycetota bacterium
TACTGCAGCACCTCGTCAGTCCGCTGCAGCTCGGCGTAAAGCGGCACCGGCGTCGCGCCGGCCGGGAGCAGCAGCACGGCCGCGGGCTTCGCGCGCACGCACTCGGCCACGAGCTCCGCGCCGCGCACGGCCACGGCCTCTGCGTCTTGCAGGCGCTCGAGCAGCATGCTCAGCGCTGATCGCCGCCGTAGCCGAGGGCTTCGAGCTCGGCGCGTGCTTCGTCGCCCAGGTCGTGCTGGTCGGCGGTGCCGAAGATGCGCCTTCCGATCAGCGCGGCGCCGAGTTCGTCCAGGCTCGCTTCCAGGACTGAGCCGGGCGGGAGTTCCTGGGCCGCGAGCTCGCCGGGATCGCGCGACAGATCGTAGAGACGACGCTCGCTCTCGAATCCGTTCGCTGCCGCGAAGGAGGCACCGCCGCCCGCCAGCAGGGCGGCGAGCTGCTCGCGCGCCAGGGGGCGGTTCTCGGAGGGGAGCTCCATGTCCTTGAGATGTGTGTCGGGCGTGATGCGCAACGTGAAGGCGCCGAGCGTCAGGCTGCCGGAGCCTTGCGAGTACTCGAGCTTCTCGACCCTGGCGCGCAGCTCGAGCAGGGGCTCCTCGTCCGGCGCGTAGAACTTGATGCGCTCGGCGTACAGGGCGCCGTCGAGGATGGGCCCGCGCACCTTGACGACCAGACCGTTCGCTAGGGTCGGTCCACTCGTGCCGGTGTCCACCTGCAACTTGCTGTCCCCGTTGTAGCGCACGCGGATGCCCGCGAGGCGGAACTCGGAGGCGGAGACATCGGCGATGGGACCCTTCAGCTCCAGCGGTTCTTCCGGAGCCTCGTCGCGCGGCTTGAGCTGCGTGGCCACGAGCTCGTCGCCCACGACCTCGAACTCGGCTTCCCAGCGCGAGCCGAGCGCGATCGGCAGCACGATCTCGACCCGCTCGAGCCCGGGCGGGGCGCGGAAGCTGCGCTGCAGCTTCTCGTTCTCCACCCTCAGCGTTTGCGTGTACCTGTCGGACGACTTGTGCTCGGCCAGGAGCGCGCGGCGCACGTTCCCCTCGGCCAGGCGGTCGATACCATCCAACCCGTCGGGCCGCGGCAGGCGCGCCGCGGAGAGCAGCGTCGGGAACAGGTCGATCAGGCTGACGGGCACCGAGTTGCGCGCGGGCGCCCGCCCGGGCACGTGCAAGATCCACGGGACGTGCAGCAGGTTTTCGAACAGGCCGTGGCCGTGTCCGACCCGGCCGTGCTCGCCGAACTCTTCGCCGTGGTCGGCGATCACGCACACGATCGTGCTCTCTTCCAAGCCGCGCAGCTCCAAGCCCGCGAGGAAGCGCCCCAGCTCGGAGTCGAGATAGGCGAGTGCGCCGTCGTAGAGCGCCTCGAGCGCGGCGCGGTCGTCCGTGCTCATGACGTATGTCCCGTCGTTGATGGCAGCGTACAGCGCCTTCGATTCATGACCGCGGAAGCGCGCGATGACCTCGGCGCTCGCGAAGCGCGTGAGCCATTGCTCCGGCGCAGGATAGGGCCAGTGCGCGTCCAGGAAGTGCAGGTAGAGGAAGAAGGGTTGCTCGCTCTTTGACCCTTGGTCCAGCCAGTCGAGCCCGCGCCAGCGGAGCGCGCGCGCGTCCATTTGCCCCTGCTCGTAGTCGCCGAAGCCCTGGTCGAAGCCGTTGCCGACGCGTAGGTGCGCGTTGTGCACGAACGCGCCCGTGCGGTAGCCGTGCTGCTCGAACACCTCGGCCAGGGTCAGGGCGCGGGCCGGCAGGGCGTCGGTCATCTCGGTGCTCCCGACGCGCGCGTTGCCGCCGTAGACACCGTGCTGGCAAGGGTGGGTTCCCGTGAGGAACGAGGCCACCGAGGGCTTGGTCCAGCCCGCGCACGAGCTCGTGCTGTCGAAGACCAGCGCGCGCGCGGCCAGGGCGTCGAGCGTGGGCGTCGTCGCGCGCACGTAGCCGTGGACTCCGAGGTGATCCGCGCGCACCGTGTCGAGGCAGATCAGCACGACGTTCGGAGGGCGCATGGGCGAGCGCGGGTGCTCTTCGCATGCGTCCAGGAACGGCGCCAGCGCGAGCAGCGCCAGGACGAGCCGGGGAGCTCTGGACGAACAGGCAATGTGCCGCATTCTTCGAGGAGGGACGGGGCCGGCTGGGCGCGGCCGAGGACTGAGCGAGCTTCCACAATCCGAACGCGGGGTCCAAGCGCCGAATTCGCCAGGGCTCGGGGGCGCTCGCGCGCAGCGAGATGGCCGGCCATCGGTCGCCGATCATCGGCGTGCGAACTCCGTTCCAGCCCGGGCTCGTGCGGGTTGCCATGCCCGATCGACGCGGCGCGCGCTACCTTCAGCGTGATGCAACCGCTGCGGCTCCTGCACCGGGACGAGCGTCTGGTGGCGGTGGACAAGCCGGCCGGCCTCCTGAGCGTGCCCGATCCGAGCGCGGGCGAGCGCGCCGTGCCCGAGCTCCTGGCCGAGCAGGGGTTGATGGCTGCGAGCGTGCACCGTCTCGACCGCGAGGTCTCGGGCGTGCTCTTGCTGGCACTCGACGACGAGGCCCTGCACGCACTGCAGGAACTCTTCCGCGTGCGCGAGGTGGAGAAGATCTACTGGGGCATGGCCGCGGGGTTGTTGGAGCCGCGCGATGGTCAGCTCGCCTTCCCGATCCTCGAGGAAGCCGGCGGCGCGCGCGTGTCGGCACGTGGCAAGCCCGCGCACGCCGGGCATCCGCTGGTGGGGGAGCGCAAGTACGCGCGCGGGCGCGAGGTGCACCCGGATCTGGTTCTTGCGGCCCGTCAGGAGGGTGAGCTCGAGCTCGCTCGCCGCACGGTAGCGCTCCAGCGTGCGATAG
>JABFRZ010000661.1 GCA_013140785.1 Planctomycetota bacterium
CTGCGCCGATGCAGCGTCGCGCTAGACGTCCCGTAACAAGCCAGGCCATGCTCAGTGGCCAGGAAGGCCACCTCCGCTGTCTTTCCGTCGCGCTCCTTGCCTCGCCGCAGAGCGCTTTGCCTCGCGACGGGACTACTCCGACAGACGGCTAGGACCAGGAGTCCGGACCACAGCCGGGCGAGCTCTTCCGCCTCGCGCCGACGCGCCGTCTAATGTCCCGCTCTGCGCGGCGCCCACGAGCGGGCCGCGCGCCCGGACCCGCATTCATCCATGGCGAACTGGTCAACCTTCAGCGATCGCATCACGGATTTCGGCGACCAGGTCGGGCGTTCGCTCAAGTCGCTCTTCGGCTCGCAGAACGAGCGCATGGTGCGCACCCTGGCGCCGCTGGTCGTGCGTGTGAACGAACTCGAGGAGTGGGCCAAGGGCCTCTCCGCCGAGCAGTTCCTGGAGCACACGGTGCGCTTCAAGAAGGAGATCCAGGAGGGCGGGAAGGCGCTCGACCAGTTCCTGCCGGAAGCCTTCGCGCTGGTGCGCGAGGCCTCGCGGCGGACGCTGGGGTTGCGGCACTACGACGTGCAGCTCGTGGGCGGTGTCGTGCTGCACCAGGGCAAGATCGCCGAGATGATGACGGGCGAGGGCAAGACCCTGGTCGCGACCCTGCCGCTGTACCTGAACGCGCTGAGCGGCAAGCCGGTGTACCTGATCACGGTCAACGACTACCTGGCCAAGCGCGACGCAGATTGGATGGGGCCGATCTATCGCTATCTGGGCGTTTCCTGCGGCGCGATCCAGGCGCAGATGGGCGCGGCCGAGCGCCTGCCCATCTATCGCGGCGACATCGTGTACGGCACGAACTCCGAGTTCGGCTTCGACTACCTGCGCGACAACATGAAGTCGCGCGTCGAGGACCAGGTCCAGCGCCACCTGCACTACGCCATCGTGGACGAGGTGGACTCGATCCTGATCGACGAGGCGCGCACGCCGCTGATCATCTCCGGCCCGGCCGAGCACATGCCGGACAAGTACCGCGCGGCCGACGCGGTGGCGCGCAAGCTAGAGAAGGACAAGCACTACGAGGTCAAGGAGAAGGAGCGCGCCGTGCACTTGCTCGAGGCCGGCATCGAGGAGGCCGAGAAGCAGCTCGGCATCGAGTCCTTCTACCTGCCGGGCCACACCGACTGGCCGCACTACATCGAGAACGCCATCCGCGCCCACGCGCTGTACGAGAAGGACAAGGAATACGTGCTCGACGATTCCGAGGGCCACGGGCCCGAGGTCGTCATCGTGGACGAGTTCACCGGCCGCAAGATGGCCGGGCGGCGCTGGTCGGACGGTCTGCACCAGGCGGTCGAGACCAAGGAGGGCATCGTCATCCGGGCCGAGAACCAGACGATGGCGACGATCACCTACCAGAACTACTTCCGACTGTACGCGAAGCTGGCGGGCATGACCGGCACGGCTCTGACCGAGGCCGGCGAGTTCCACAAGATCTACAAGCTCGACGTGGTCTCGATCCCGACCAACGTGGCGGTCGTGCGCGACGACCGCGTGGACACCGTCTTCCGCACCGAGCCCGAGAAGTGGAAAGCGATCGTCGAGGAGATCGAGCGCCTGCACAAGAAGGGCCAGCCGGTGCTGGTGGGTACGACCTCGGTCGAGAACTCCGAGAAGCTCTCGGCCATGCTGGGCCGGCACGGCGTCAAGCACGAGGTGCTCAACGCCAAGAACCACGCGCGCGAGGCGCAGATCGTGGCCATGGCCGGCGAGAAGGGCGCGGTCACGGTCTCGACCAACATGGCGGGGCGCGGGACCGACATCAAGCTGGGCGGGAACTTCGAGCACCGCCTGCGCAAGGCGCTCGAGGCGAAGAGCCTGCGCGAGGGCGATCTCGAGCACCTCGAGGAGATCGACCGCATCCGCGCGGAGCTGCGCAAGACGTGCGACGCGGACCAGGCCGAGGTGCTGACGCTCGGCGGCCTGTACGTGCTCGGCACCGAGCGCCACGAGGCGCGCCGCATCGACAACCAGCTGCGCGGCCGCTCCGGCCGCCAGGGCGACGCCGGCGAGTCGCGCTTCTACCTGTCCTTGCAGGACCCGCTCATGCGGCGCTTCTACAAGGACTGGGTCACGAACGCGATGAAGAGCCTGGGCATGGAGGAGGGCGTGCCGATCGAATCGCCGATGGTTTCGCGCGCCATCGCCAAGGCCCAGAAGAAGGTCGAGGACTATCACTTCGAGGTGCGTAAGTCGCTGCTCGAGTACGACGAGGTGATGGACCAGCAGCGCAAGACCGTCTACGGCATCCGCCAAGACGTGCTGGCGGACGTCGGACTGCGCGAGCGGACCCTGGAATGGATCGAGAGCGTCGTGCGCCGCATGGCCGCGACCCTCCAAGGCGATCCCGAGAAGTTCAAGCACTGGTTCCTGCGCTTCTTCGGGGTCGAGCTGCTGCAGAGCGCGTCCCTGGCGGCCACGGCCGAGGAGCCGGACGCCGGGCCCGCAGTCCAGGCCGTGCTGGCGCGCTACGAGGAGCGCGAGAAGGAGCTCGGGCCCGAGTTGCAACGCAAGGTAGACCGGCACCTGCTCCTGCACGCGATCGACGCCAAGTGGATGGACCACCTGCGCGCGATCGACGCCCTGCGCCACGGCATCGGCCTGCGCGGCTACGCCCAGAAGGATCCGAAGAACGAGTACAAGGCCGAGGGCTTCCAGCTGTTCGAGAAGCTCAAGATCGCGATCGAGGACGAGATCGCGAGCCTCTCGCTGCGCGTCCAAGTGCGCCAGGGCCCGCCGCCCGGCGCGGACGGATCGGAAGCGAGTGC
>JABFRZ010000511.1 GCA_013140785.1 Planctomycetota bacterium
GTCGAGCGCCTGGCGGCGGAGCTCGCGGGCCGCGGCCGAGACGACCGCGCAACGCGCCTGTACCTCGCGCTCGCGGCGCGCTGCGAGTCCGTCGCGCGCTCACGCCAGTTCTCCGCGCTGGCCGAGATCGCCATGGAGCTGTGCGCGAGCGGTCTGTCCACGGCCGAGCGCACCGCGCTCGGGCGCACCCTGCTGGGCGAGCCCGATCCCTGGCCCGGCGACTTCACCCCCCGTTCCGACACGCAGGTCCGTCAGGAGGACTTCGAGATGGAGATCGTTTCCCTGTTGGAGATCAACCGCCAGCTCGTGCAGCAGCCAGACCTCGACACGCTGCTCGGGCTCATCGTCGAACACGCTCTGGGGGTGACCGGCGCCGAGCGCGGGTTCCTCGTGCTCGAAGAGCACGGCCAGCTGCGCTTCGACACCGCGCTCGACTCCTGCCGTGGCGACATCGCGCGCCCCGAGTTCGAGATCTCGGGCTCGGTCGTGCGCGAGGCGCTGGCCAAGAAGGCGCCGGTGCGCGTGAGCAACGCCGTGGACGACCCGCTGCTCGGCCACCAGACCTCGGTCGTGTCGCTCGAGCTGCGCTCGATCCTGTGCGTGCCCTTCGAGATCTCGCGCGACCTGCGCGGCGCGATCTACGTGGACCACCGCCTGCGCAAGGGCGCTTTCGACGATCGCGCCGAGCGCCTGTGCCGGCTGCTGGCCGACCAGGCCGCGCTGGCCATCCTGCAGGTCAAACGCATGGAGGAGATCCGCGCGCTCAACCGCGAGCTCGAGCGCCGCGTGGTCGAGAAGGAAGTCGATCTGCAGAACGCCCGCCGCGCCCTGCGCGAGGCCGGGACGCCCGAGCCGGGCACGCTGGTGGGCCAGTCGCCCGCGCTGCGCAAGGCGCAGGATCTGATCGAGCGCGCCGCGCCCAGCGACCTCTCGGTCCTGCTCGTGGGCGAGAGCGGCACGGGCAAGGAGTTGGCCGCGCGCGCGCTGCACGAGCAGTCGCCGCGCCGGCGCGCGGCCTTCATCTCCGAGAGCTGCGCGGCGCTGCCGGCCTCGTTGATCGAGTCCGAGCTGTTCGGTTACCGCAAGGGAGCCTTCACGGGCGCCGACCGCAACCGCTCGGGCCTGTTCGAGCAGGCCGCCGGCGGCACGCTCTTCCTGGACGAGATCGGCGAGCTGCCGCTCGACCTGCAGGCCAAGTTCCTGCGCGTCCTGGAGACGGGCGAGATGCGCCGCCTCGGCGACGACGCAGCCCACAAGGTGGACTTCCGCCTGATCGTGGCCACCAACCGCGACCTCGAACGCGAGGTGCGCGAGGGCCGCTTCCGCCAGGACCTCTACTACCGCGTGGCCGGCTTGGTCCTGCGCATGCCGGCCCTGTCCGAGCGCGCCGAGGACATCGAGCTCCTGGTCGAGCACTTCCTGCGCCTCGAGGAGCAGAACGGCAAACCGCGTCGGCGCGTCTCGAAGCGCGTGCTGGCCGTCCTGGCGCGCCGCAACTGGCCCGGCAACGTGCGCGAGCTGCGCAACGAAATCGCGCGCCTGTGCGTCATGAGCGAGGGCGACTTGGACGACCCGGCGCTGGTCAGCCGGCCCGCGACCTTCAGCGGCGGCGACCTGGGCGTGAAGGAGATCATCCCCATCTCCGAGCTCGAGAAGCGCGCCATCCACTCGGCCCTGGAGAAGACCGGCGGCGACAAGCGCCGGGCCGCCGAGCTCCTCGGCATCTCGCGCGCGAAGATCTATCAACGCCTCAAGGACTGGGAAGAGGGCCGCGAGTAGCGCTCGCTGGAGCCAGCGCCGCCGTCTTGCCGAAAGGGGCGCCATGCTCCTGGCTTGCTCGCAGTGCCATCGCCAGTACGACGTCGGCGACCATCCACCGGGCGCGCGCGTGCGTTGCCTGTGCGGTCACGTGAGCGCGGTTCCCGCGGCGCGTGCGCGGCAGGTCGAGATGTTGCACTGCTCGAATTGCGGCGGGATGCTCGGCCAGGGCAAGAGCACGTGCGAGTACTGCGCAGCCGAGGTCAAGCTCGCCGATCGGGGTCTCGGACCGGCCTGCCCCGAGTGCTTCGCCACCACGCTCGCCGGCGCGCGCCACTGCGGGGCTTGCGGCGTGCGCCTGGCACCCGAGGGAATCCTGCGCGCGCTGTCCGCGCGCTCGTGCCCGCGCTGCAAGAAGGCGCTGAGCGAGTGCGAGACCGCTGCGGCGCGCTACGTCGAGTGCACGAGCTGCGCCGGACTCTGGCTCGATGAGGCGCTCTTCCAGCGCGTGACCGAGCAGAGGGACTCCGGGCTTGCCCCGCTATTCAAGGGCCAGTCGGGCGCGCCGCCCGCGCTGAGCATGGAGCGCGAGGTGCGCTATCTCCCCTGCCCGGTCTGCGGAGAGATCATGAACCGCCGGAACTTCGCCGAGTCCTCGGGCGTGATCCTCGACTGGTGCCGCGGTCACGGCTGGTGGTTCGACGCGCACGAGCTCGAACGCGCCGCCCTCTTCGTCGAGCGAGGCGGCCTGGAGCGTGCGCGCGCCGCGCAGCACGAGCCGCGGCTTCGGGAGCTGCGCCGCGAGCAGGAGCGCGGCCAGGCCGTGCCCGTTCCGCTCCCGGTCGCCCCCCACCGGCGCGCGAGCCTGTTCGACGCGCTGGTCGAGATCCTGCTGGGCTGATGCTGATTCGCTAGCGCTAGTGTCCCTTCCCCGAAGTATCGCCAACAATCCGCCGCACTGAATCGCCGCTGGCGGCGTTGCGCCTCCTCCCTAGTATTGCAGCGAATACGCGTCGTCGGCGCGCCTTGCCAGCGACGATCCATCGCGGCGCCTTGTTGCCGCTAC
>JABFRZ010000255.1 GCA_013140785.1 Planctomycetota bacterium
ACCTACGTGTTCGGGCGGCTCTCGCCAGTCGGGCAGAGCCACGTCGAGGAGCTCCTGCACGGCGAAGTGCTGGGCGTGGGCTTGCACGAGCTCGAGACGATCGTGGCCGTGCTGCTCTTCGTGCTGCTCGTGCTGCTCGGCTTCCGGCGCGAACTCGTGCTGGTCAGCTTCGACCGCGAGTTCGCGCTCGTGCTCGGGAAGCCCGCGCTGCGCTTCGAGCTGCTCCTGCACCTCCTGTGCACGCTGACGGTCGCGGTGGGCACGATCATCGTCGGGCCGACCATGCTGTTCGGCTTGTTGGTCGTGCCGCCGCTCGCGGCACGGCCGTTCGCGCGCTCGATGAGCCAGTTCTTCCTGCTCGCGACGACGGTGGGAGTCGCGAGCGTCGCGCTCGGGATCACACTGTCTTTCCAGGCCGATCTGCCCTTCGGCGCCTCGGTCGTGGCGGCCTCGGCCGTCCTCTTGCTGCCCGGCCTGCTGCCACGCCGCGCGCGTTGAGTTTCGCTCTCGGCCTCAGCGACTCGCGGGTACGAGCTCCATCAGCTCGATGTCGAACATCACGGCTGCGTCGGGCGGGATGCGCGGCGGACGCCCGGCCGAGCCGAAGGCGAGCGCGCTCGGGACGCTCAGGCGTCGCCGCCCGAACAAGCGCATGCCCACGACGCCCAGCTCGAGGCCGCGCGGCAGGCTGCCGGCGCCGACTTCGAAGCGCACCGGTTGGCCCGTGGCCTTGCTCGACTCGACCAGGGTTCGGTCGGCCAAACTCATTTCGTAGTGGATCGCGACCTCGTCGCCCTCGGCGACCTCGGGCCCCGCGTCCGGAACGACCAGATCGCGCACCACCAGTCCGGAGGGATGCTGGACTGCTTCGTAGTGCGGCGGATCGGGGCGGAACCAGGCACAGCCAGAGAGCCAGGCTCCGGCCAGCAACGCTAGGGTTCGGGTCCACATCGTGGCAGCACGCGTGCGCCGGCCCGCGCCGCGTCTCGGCGACGATATCGTCGCGAACCCCGCCTGGAAAGCGCGAGCCCAGCTCAGTTCTTGTAGCGGTTGATCTGCGCGCGCTGGCGCAGCCGCTCGATCCCGCCCTCGGACAGGCTCGCGAGCTCGCTGACGGCGATGCGGATCACCAAGTTCTGCTCGCGCACCTCGTGACCGCTCGCCAGGACGTAGGCCGAGAGCGACTGGGACTCGCCCTCTTCGGGCATCTCACCAGCCTCGAAGCCCAATTGGAACTCGCCGTTTTCCGGACTGAAGTCCTGCAGCAGCGTGCGGTTCTTGCCGCTCAGGCGCAGCGCCACCGTGATCGTCTCGCGGGGCGTCAGCCCCTCGACGCGGAACGCATGCCGCACGACGGTCCGGAGCACGGTGTCGATCACCTTCTCGATGGCCGCCGGATCGATCTCGGCCGCGCGCGGCGTCCCCAGGTTCAGGCGGCGGAACAGGGTCCCGTCCGGTGACAGGTGACCGCGCACCTCGCGGCGATAGCGCTCCCACTCGTCGTCGGTGGGCTGGTCGCTCTGCGCGGGCTCAGGGCCCGGCTCTTGCGCGACCACGGGCAATGATGCGTCCAGCGCAAAGAACAGGCCCGCGTCGGGCAGGTGAAAGGCGCGCGAGTGCTGCACGGTCTGATCGCCGACCCACAGGGTCGTGACCAGGCTGTGCATCCGGATGCCGCGCTTCTGCATCGTGACCTTGTCGCCGCTCTGCTTGTCGGCGAAGGCCTCGTCCAGAGTCTCGGCCAGGATGCGGCGTAGGATCTCGGTGCCCTCGGCGGTGGCTTCGGAGGTGCCGAGGGGGAGGGGAGCCTTCTGGGGGAGCGGAATGGCCTGCGGGAGCGCGTGCAGCGCGGCGGCGGCGAGAAGGATGGTGAAGAGCATGGCTGTGGAGGGGGAGTAGGTTCAGCGGTTGGCGGGGTTGTTCGGGTCCGGCAGGTAGGAAGCGAGGCTGGTGAGCGCGCGGCGCATCTCGATGTCGGTGCGCGCGGCCTCGCGCCCCAGCGTGGTGAGCTGTGTGTTCCAGGTGCGCTGGTTCTGCGCCAGCGCGTAGTCCACCACCTGGGAGAGGCGCAGGAGCTCCTGCTGCGTCATCTGCGAGCAGCGCTGGAAGAGCTCCTCCTGGCTCTGTGCGATGCTCGCGGAGCGCGCGGCGACCTCGCGCGCGGCGATTGCGCGCATCTGCTCCTCCATCAATGCCACCGTCGGCATGCCCATGGAGGCCGAGAGCGCGGTGGAGCGCGCGCCCGGCAGCGCGAAATCGAGCTGCAGCCGCCCGCCCTCGAGACTCGCGCGCGCGTTCAGCAGGCTGAAGGTGAAGAGCAGCGCGGCTGCGGCGCCCGACACGCGCGCGCCCCAGCGCACCAGACGTCCACGACGATCGCCGTGCGCGTCGAGCGGTGCTTCGCCCACTGGGCGAGGCGTGCCAGCCTGTGCGGCGATGGCGCGCGCGAGCAGGCGCGGGTCCTCGCTCGCGGCCGGCGTTTCCCAGCGCGAGAGCAGCCTCTGCGTGTCGCGCAGCGCGGCCAGTTCCTCACGGCAGGGAACACAGCCGCCGACATGGCGCGCGAGCGCTTCGCACGCGTCGGGCGCGAGCTCGCCGTACAGGAAGGCGGCCAGTTCGTGCTGGACGCGGTCGCAGGTCGAGGAGATGTCGTCGTTCGGCATGGTTTCAGGTCTCCAGCGTCGCCAGGTGCGTGCGCAAGAGGGACAAGCCGCGCGACATGCGCGACTTCACGGTCGTGACGGGTGAGCCGAGGATCTCGGCGATGGCCGGGAAGGCCAGCTCGTGGTAGTGGCGCAGCACGACCACCTCGCGCTCGGAGGCAGGCAGCGCGATCACGGCCTGGGCCACGATGCGCGCCACCTCGCGGTCGCGCGCCACGTGGAACCCTGTTTCCTCGAGCACGTAGTCGCCTTCGCGCTCGCGCACCGATTCCTCGAAGGCGTGCGCGCGCGCCGCGCTGCGCTTCTTGTCTCGGCAAAGGTTGAGGACCACGCGGTAGATCCAGGTCGAGAAGCGTGCGCGGCCCTCGAAGCGGGCGAGTCCCCGGTAGGTCTTGAGCAGTGCCATCTGGCGCACGTCTTTCGCCTCCTCGAGATCGCCGGTCAGGCGCGTGGCGAGCTGGAGGATGGGCTCGTTCCAGCGCCCTACCATGGCTTCGAACGCCGACTCGTCACCGTTCTGGAAGCGGAGCGCCAGTTCCTCGTCCGAAAGTTCCATGCGCCGTTCACCTCATTGGACGTTCGGCGCCGCCCTCCCGACGGGGGAATCTGGGCCCGGGGGCTCGGCTACGGGGTCCCGCCCGGCCGGTTGGCATTGCGGACATGGGCTGCGGGTCGGCCTGAGCTACCACTTCCGAGCTTGCGCACTTTCGCACGGAAGCCTCGGAAACCCGCACACAGGAAGGGCCCTGGCGTCGTCCATGGGCCGTTCGGGCTCGCGATCCACGGCGTTCGCTCGGATCGATCCTTGCCCAGCCGTGAAGCGATGCCCTTGCAGAAACTCCTGTCCGGGCGTCTACTTTGTCGAGGTGGACTCGGCTCTGTGCCGGTGTCCGCACTTGCTGTCACCACTCGAGTCGGGAGGCTTCGAATGAAGAAGCGGTCGGCGGTTCTCGGTCTGGTTGGCTGGCTCATGGCCGTGCTCGCGACGCCCTCCGGCGCCGCCCCTGGCTGATGAGGTGGTGGTGCCGGTAGCGGCAAGGCGCCCAGTGTGGGCGCCCCTGGAGCAGGTGGTGGAGGCATGCCGCCAGCGCCCGGTATCGGTCCGACGACGGGCGGTTCGGGGGGAAGCCCGTACACCACGCTTCCGCGTGGTCCGACCAGCCGTCAAGAGCTGAAGATCGCCTGGCAGTTCCCGACCTACGTCGAGAAGGTCGCGGTCGAGGAGGGGCGAACGGCTGCCGTCAAGGAGCGGCACGCACTCGCCGCAGCCGATGCCTTCGGCTATCTCGCGGGCGACGATCGCCGCCCGCTGCTCGTCCTACGCGAGTGCCTGAAGTGCAACGGCACCGACGACGCCTTGATGAACCGCCAGGAAGACAACGAGCGCACGCTCGTGATGTCGCGCTGGTTCCATTGCATCAAGCTGCCGCCGGACGTGCTCGCGGAGGACCATCCCTTCCACGTGCTCTTCGCGGACGAGAAGCCCGGGCACCTGTTCCTCGCGCGCTGGGACGGCTCGCGTCGCAAGGACCTGACCGGGCAACAGTCACGTACGGAGCTCTGGGGCTTGTTGGAGTCGTACCTCGTGTCCGAGTACGAGGCCGGGATGGACGACTCGCTCGGTTTCTTGCTCGACCTGCTGGATCGCTTCGACCGCCTGGACGGTGAGATCGAATCCGTCAAGAGCCGCAT
Organism: Planctomycetota bacterium; assembly: GCA_013140785.1. Classification (GTDB taxonomy): domain Bacteria; phylum Planctomycetota; class UBA1135; order UBA1135; genus JABFRZ01. The sequence goes on from JABFRZ010000255.1 coordinate 4,356, forward strand.
GGACGACCAGGTCGAGGGCGGCCGGGCGGACTCGTCCAAGATGCGCAAGCTGAAGGACAAGCTCGCCCAGCTCGAGATCGCCAAGGCCAAGGCGCGCGCCGAGGCCATGCGGGTGTCCGAGCGCAAGCTCAAGTCCGAGCGTCCGGTGAAGGCCGCGGCAGCGCGACCTGCATCCGGAACGCAAGGAGGCTGAGCAAGACTCTCGCGTCCTGACCCCCGGAGCCCGCACGGGCTCCGGGGGTTTTTCTCGGCCGCTCGCTGGCTACTCTGGCCGCGTGGAACAGTCGAGGGTCTCCGCCATGCGCTCCTTCACCGCGCCTCTCGCACTCGCCGTCGCGCTCGCCGTCGTGTTCGCCTATCCCGGCCGCCTCGCCGCAGCCCAGGGCGAGATCAAGCCCTTCCCGAGGGTCGATCCCTACACCAAGAACGACCCGGAGAAGGTCAAGAAGGCGGGTTACGTGTCCTTCGGGCCTTTCCGCCTCGGCGACGATCACACCACCTCTCAGGTCGAGACCACGCTCGGCGGTATCCCGCTGATCTGGGTCGAGAGCGCGCACTTCAAGCTCGGCTCGGGGCTACCCGAGTACACCTTGGCCGACGATCCGCGCGAGAAGGATCGCATCAGGGCCGAACTGGAGCGGCTCTCCGAGAGGCTGCCCGACGTCAAGGTCAAGACGCGCAAGCTCGACCCCTGGCTGCGCCTGCACCTATTCGCGTTGCGGCTCGAGGACCTCTACGCGCAGTTCCTGCACGAGTTCGGGATCCAGGAGAGCGAGTTCCCGAACGTTGCGCTCGACGGCAAGCGCCCCGCGGGCAAGGACTACATGGGAACCGGCCGGTTCCTCGGCATGCCGGCCAAGTTCACGGTGCTCCTGTTCGACAAGAAGAGTGCTCTGGGGCGCTACTCCAACGTGTACCTCGGGCAGGCGTTGGAGGGCCCGAGCTGCCGACACTTCCCGGGGGTCGGGTCGCTCTTGTACCTCACGGCAGCGGAGCTCCTGGAGGGCGAGTACCTCAACGACACGGCGCTGACCTGCGACGTGGTCAGCGGCGTCTCGCAGAGCCTCGCGCTCGGATTCCGCGGCTTCCACGTCACGCTGCCCTTCGCGCTCGGCGAGAGCATCGCGCACTGGTTCTCGCGTCAGGTCGATCCGCGCTACCACTTCTTCTCGGGACTCGATCGCGCGAAGATCCGCTTCAAGGACCAGTGGAACTGGGCTCCCAGCGTGCGCGCGCGTGTCGAGCACGGCATGGTCCCGCCGCTCGCCGAGGTGCTCGGCTGGACCATCGGCGACGCTCTCGAATGGGCCGATCACCTGATCCTGTGGTCGCAGATGGACTTCCTGCTGGCGCGCGACGACGACGCGGCCGGCATGCTCCTGCGCCGGCTCAAGGAGCCTGCGACGAACTCCGCACCGCTCACCGCCGAGGAGCTCGCCGAGCGCGCGCGCCAGGCCTACCCCCAGGCCATTGGCACCGATCTGGCGGGCTTCGACGTCGCCTGGAGCGAATGGGTGCTGAAGACGTATCCGAAGAAGTAGCGCGGCTTCGCTCGGATCGGTGCCGGCGTAGCGCTCGGTCCGCGGCGAGGTGGTCGCCCGCTAGCCACCACAGCAGCGCGCGCGTGCCCAGCGTCCGGGGTGCTCTGGCGAGTTCGAACCACGTGGCTCGGCGCCCAGCACGTCGTGAGAAACAACGTGGCCTCGTTCCCCGCTTCACCTCGGCTTCCTCGGTCGCGGCGGAGCCTGAAGCGCGCGAAGCTCGGAGTCCTCGGACTCGCCCGCGTATCCCAGTGCGCGCAGCGCGTCCTGCTCGTCCGGGTCCAGTTGCCCCTCGGCCTTCACCCCGAGCGGTGCGGGGGTCTCGGCCAGCAGGCGCTCGAGCGCGGCTTCCAGCTCGGCCAAGCCAGCGGTTTCGACCTCCGCGCGCGCGAGCGGATGGAGCTCTCCAGGATCCTCGCGCAGGTCGTAGAGCTCGTCGTTCCCGGTCGAGGAGCGGATCAGCTTGTAGCGCGGACCCACGGCGGCCAGCAGCGCGCGGTCGTAGGCCTGCATGCTGCCCTCGAGCTGGACGTCCTGCGGGAAGATCGAGAGCGAGACCCTGGGGATGTCGAGTTCCGCGGTGATCACGCGCTCGGGCGGGATTGCCGCGCGCAAGTCGAGCGTGTCCGCGCGAACACTCGTGGATGGCCCGCCAGCGCGCGGCCGCCCCGGGCACGAAGGGCGCGGCTGTCTGCGTGTCCGGCAGGTAGGGCATGTGCGGCTCGATGAGGTTGACGAACAGGAAGAACGGACGAGAATCGGAAGGGGTCTTCGCGAGCCACTCGAGAACAGGCGCGACCACGTGGTGATCCTCGGGGGCTGCGTGCCGTCCGGCCCGATCGGTCGCCAGCGCGCGCACGTGCGGCTTGTAGATCCGCGTGGAGAGGTCCCTGAAGTGCTCGAAGCCGCGCTCGAGGCCGGTATGTTTCCCCACCCAGATGTTCGCGCTGAACCCGGCGGTGTGGAAGCCCAGCGCGCGCAGCTCCTGGGTCAAGAGGGGCAGAGCGCTCGAGACCACCAGGTTCTCCTGGTCGGCGCGATGCACGCGCGGCGGTGCGCCGGTGAAGAGCGAGGCGTGCGCTGGCAGCGATCAGGACGACGAGGAATAGGCCCGGTCGAAGCGTGCGCCCTCGGCCGCGAAGCGCTCGAGGAAAGGCGTCGTCGGTCGCAGATGGCCGTAGGCCGAGAGGTAGTCCGGTCGCGCCGTATCCAGCATCAGGATGACCACGTTGGGTGGCCGTTCCTCCGGCGTGCAGCCCAGTACCGCTGGGCATAGGGCGAGGAGGAGCGCGGAACGGCGCGGTCCCGGAACAAGACCTGACAGCCAGCACACGAGCCTCGGACGATGGAGACGGGGCAAGGAGCGGCTCCTGGAGCGCACAGTCTAGCCCGGATTATTCATGAGCCCTCGGCTGCAACGTCGCGACTGCCTGCATCTGCAGCGCTTTGCTCCCTGCGAGTCCTCGGCGACCTGCAGAGGTCGCCTCCGGTCCTCTCGGTCGCAAATCGCTGCATCTGCGGCCATTCGCGGCGTTTCGCCCGAGGCCTCATGAATATCCCGGGCTAGCAGCCCGTTGAAAAAGCTCCCTGCTGCGGCTGCGCGCACTTCGACGGTGCGTCGTCACGCTCGTCGAGCCATGCTCAGCGGCCATGAAGGCCGCTTCCGCTGTCTCTCCTTCGCGTTCCTAGCTCCGTCGAAGTGCGCTGTGCCTCGCGACGGGACTTTTTCAACGGGCTGCTAGGGGCAGAGGCGAACCTGGTCAGGACTGACAGATAATCTCCGGCCCGCTGCATTCCTGTGCGGCAGCGCGGCATCGCGCTCCTTGGCCCGGCGGCGATTGGCGTGGTGCCTGCCTGTGGACGGACCCGAAGCGATGCCCCCTCATGACGTGGAACCCGGCGCAGGCGGCCTCGAGCAGGCCGTGCTGCTCGAGCAGGTGAGCTGGATCCGCCGCCTCGCGCGCGAGCTCGTGGCCGATCGCGAGCTGGCCGAGGACCTGGTACAGGAGACCTGCGTTGTGGCTCTCGCGCACGCCCCGCGCGAGCCAGGGAGGCTGCGCCAGTGGCTGGCGCAGGTGCTGCGCAACGCCTTGCGCCAGCACGCGCGCGCACAGGGGCGACGCAGCGCACGCGAGGCCGCGGTTGCGCACGCCGCACTCGAGAACGGAGCCCTCGAGCCGGCGGCCGAGCTGGTCGAGCGCGCGCTCCTGCAGCGTGAGTTGGTGACCGCCGTGCTCGAGCTCGACGAGCCCTACCGCTCGGCCGTGCTCCTACGCTACTTCGACGAGCTTCCGCCGCGCGCGATCGCCGAGCGCACGGGCACTCCGCTCGCCACCGTGCAGAGCCGGCTACAGCGCGCGTTGGCGAAGCTGCGCGCGCGCCTCGACCAGCGCGAGCGCGCCTGGGCCGCGCTCTTCCTGCCGTGGGTGCGGAGCCTCGAGCCGCTTGTCAGTCCTCCTACTCTCCTATCCGTGCTCATGAAGACCAAGCTGACCCTGGCTGTCGCCGCGACGATGATGGCTGCTGGCGCGCTCGTGTGGTGGAACGCATCGCCCGCGCAGGAGCGCGGTGCGCTCGCGCAGGCCGAGCCCGCCCGCGCACTCTCCGAGCCGCTCGTCCCCGCACCTCGTGGAACGAGTGCGCCAGAGGAGCCTGCGTCCGGGCGCGCGGCCCTTCCGACGACGCCGCGGTTCGTGCCGTCGGCGTCAGCAACCGAAGCGACACCCGCACCAGCGTCGTGGGTCGTGCGTTTGCGGGTTCTGGACGCCGAGGGCCTGCCATTGTCTGGCGTCGCGGTGCGGGCAACGGGAGACGCGGGCGACGCAAAGGAGAGCGACGCGGTTCTCGGTACCAGCGGCGCGGGTGGCTGGTGCGTGTTCGAGACGCGCGCCGAGCGGCTGATTCTCTCGGCCGCCGACCCGCGCTGGGTCACGATCCACGAGGGCAGTCCAGCGCGCACGAGCTCCGTGGATCCAGTGCTGGTGCTCGCGCCCGCGCTCGCGCTGGCCGGTTCCGTGCGCGCTGGAC
>JABFRZ010000467.1 GCA_013140785.1 Planctomycetota bacterium
GTGCGACCCCCGCGCGGCCCGGCGCCAGCGTGCGCAGGGCGGGCTCGAGGCGCTCGAAGTCCTCGCGCGAGCCGCCGTACATGAGGCAGTAGCCGCGCTCCTTGCCCCACACGCCGCCGCTCGTGCCCACGTCGGCGTAGTGGACCCCGCGCGGCGCGAGCTCGCGCTCACGGCGGATGTCGTCCTTGTAGTGGCTGTTGCCGCCGTCCACGATCAGATCGCCGCGCGCGCACAGCGCGGCGAGCTCGCGCACGCTCTCCTCGGTGGGCGCGCCCGCCGGCACCATCAGCCACAGCACGCGCGGCGGGCGCAGCGCCTGCACGGCTTCGGCCAGGGTGTAGGCCGGGCGGGCGCCTTCGCGCGCCAGGGCGTCGGTGCTCTCGCGCGAGCGGTTGTAGGCCACGACCTCGTGGCTTCCGGCGAGCAGGCGGCGCGCCATGTTGGCGCCCATCCGGCCCAGGCCGATCATGGCGAGCTGCATCCCTGGACTCCTCTGGTTCGGTTGGCGGGGGGGGAAGGGCGAAGCCGCGCGGGAACCGCGGCGAGCGCGCCTCAGGCTAGAGAATCGGCGCTTCCCAATGAAGGGTTCGCGCGCGCGCGGCCGATGAAACGGTTTCCACGCGTTCGCTCCACGCCCGCGATGACCCACCGAGCCCTCCGGATCCGCCACTACATCGGGACGATCGTGGCCGCCTGCCTGCTGGGCGGGCTGCTGCTCGCGTTCGAGCTGGGCTTCCTGTTCCAGTCGATCGAGCGGCGCGCGCTCGAGCTGCGCCAGAGCAGCAACACCCTGCGCTCGGCCGAGGAGCTGTACCAAGCGGCGAACGAGTGGCTGCGCGACATGCGCGTGGCCCTGGGGGATGCGACGCTCATGCACGACGTCGAGCAGCGCCTGGACCCGCTGCTCTTGCGGCTCGACGGCCTGGGCGAGGAACTCGGTCCGGCCGCTGGGTCCATGGACATCGCCGAGCTGCGTGAGCAGCTGGGGTTCGTTCCCGAGGGCGCGCAGATGATCCTGAAGACCTTGCCGGGCACGGCGGCCTTCGAGGAGCGCAGGGCGCAGATCGTGGCCAAGCTCGACGACGTCGAGGCCCTGGCGCGCGCGCATTCCCGCTCGGTCGAGTCCCGCCTGCAGGCCGAGCTGGAGACCGCGCAAGCCGGCCTCGACGCACGCCGGGCGGAGCTGTGGCGCACGGTCGGATTGTCGGTCGGGGCCTACGCCTTGCTCGTGTTCCTCTTGTGGCGCTGGGTCGTGCGGCGCCTGCTGCGGCCGCTGCAGGCCCTCACGCGCGAGGCGCGTCGCACGCTGAACGGCGACTCGCGCTTCCAGCTCGAGCCGGACGGCCCGCACGAGGTGCGCCTCCTGACCGAGAGCCTCTCGACCCTGGTCGAGGGCCTGGTGGGTGCGCGCGCGAACCTCGAGGAGAAGGTCAAGGAGCGCACGCTCGAGCTCGAGCGCGCCAACCGTGCCAAGAACGAGTTCCTGGCCAACATGAGCCACGAGATCCGCACGCCCATGACGGCCATCCTCGGCTACGCCGAGCTGTGCCTGGCGCCGGACATCTCCGAGACCGACCGGCAGCGCTACGCCGAGATCATCCACGCCAACGGCGAGCACCTCTTGTCGGTCATCAACGACATCCTCGACGTCTCGAAGATCGAGGCCGGGCGCATGACGGTCGAGCCGACCCTGTGCTCGCCGTTCGAGGCGGTCGCGGAGGTGCGCGCCCTGATGGACTTGCGCGCGCGCGAGAAGGGGCTCGAGCTGCGGGTCGAGAACACCGGCGCAATCCCCGAGCTGGTGCGCACGGATCCCACGCGCCTGCGCCAGATCCTGCTCAATCTCGTGAACAACGCCGTCAAGTTCACGGAGAAGGGCGGGGTGGTGCTGCGCTTCGGGATGGAAGCTGGCGAGAACGGCTCGGAGACACTGGTCTTCGAGGTCGAGGACACGGGCGTCGGTCTCACGCCCGAGCAGCTCGAGCGCGTCTTCCGCCCCTTCGTGCAGGCCGACACCTCGACCACGCGCAGGTTCGGCGGCTCGGGCCTGGGCCTCACGATCTCGCGGACGCTGGCGCGCCTCCTGGGCGGCGATCTCTCTGGCCGCAGCCAGGCGGGCCAGGGCAGCACCTTCCGCGTGACCATCGACCCCGGTCCGCTGGAGGGCGTGCGACGCATCGACCAGACCCCGCCCAGTGTCATGCGCGCGGCGCGCCCGCCTTTGGCCGCGCCCGGCAGCGTCCCGGGACTGCGCGGGCGCGTGCTGCTCGCCGAGGACGTTTCGGTCAATCGGCGCCTGATCTCGACCATCCTCCAGCGCGCGGGCTTGCGCGTCGAAGAGGCCGAGAACGGGCGCATCGCGCTCGACAAGGCCCTGGCCGCGCGCGCGGCCGGTCAGCCCTTCGACCTCATCTTCATGGACATGCAGATGCCCGAGATGGACGGCTACGAGGCCACGCGCGGTCTGCGCCAGGCCGCCTACCCGCATCCGATCGTGGCGCTGACCTCGCATTCGATGAGCGGCGAGCGCGAACGCTGCCTCGAGGCCGGCTGCGACGAGTACATGACCAAGCCCATCGACCGGCTGGTCCTGCTCCAGATGCTCGCGCGCTTCCTACCGAGCGCTGCGGCGAACGAGGGCGCCGCGCCCGAACAGCACGCCGCGCCCGAACAGCACGCCGCGCCCGAACAGCACGACGCGCCCGAACAGCACGACGCGCCCGAACAGCACGACGCGCCCGAACAGCACGACGCGCCCGAACAGCACGACGCGCCCGAACAGCACGACGCGCCCGAACAGCACGACGCGGCCTGAACC
>JABFRZ010000205.1 GCA_013140785.1 Planctomycetota bacterium
ACGACGGCGACCTCGCCTTCACGACCGACTTCCGCCGGCTCTACGCGACCTGCCTCGAGCACGTCTTCGGTCTCGATCCGGCCGCCGTGCTCGGGCCGGGCTACGCGCCGCTCGAGTTCGTGCGCGCGGGCTGAGGAACATCTCCCATGACAGGCACCCCCTGGGCGCAAGGCCGCGGCGATGGCGATGGGGGCGTCGCTCGCCTGGGCCGTCTTCGTCGCGCTCGTGCCTGTGCTCAAGTCGGGAACCATCTCGGTCTACTCGCCTGCCAACCTGCGCCACATCCGAAACCAGCTCAGGGTCAAGGAACTCCAGCCGCGGGCCGACCTCCACCGCGAGCGCTTGCGCGCGAGCTGGAGCGAGGCGAGTCCGCCGTCTTGGTCCGGCTCGTATAGGCACTCGGACGGGTTCGAGCACCTCGACCTGGACCTCGGTGCCGATGGCTTCTACTACGAAGCGCACAACTGCACCGGCACCACCGAACTTGGGTGGGGGAAGGTCGCAGGCGTGGAAGGCACGCTCGTCCGCCTCGAGATCCAGGAGCACGTGATTGTCGAGCGGCCGTCTCCGGACGAGGATCGCCGCCAGCGCTTCCGGTTCAGCACCGAGCTCTACGTCGTCCCCTGGGGCAAGGAACACTTCCTCGTCCCGGCCGAGCTCATGGAAGAGTTCTGCTCGCTCGCCAAGGCGGGAAGGTGGGACTCCATGACGTACGCGGACTACCCGCGCAGGGTCGAGCCCGGCGAATCGGTTTGGGACCGGCCACACTTCGACGGACTACCCGACGTGCCCACCGAGTTCCGGAAGTACCTGCCGCACTGAAAGTCAGCGCCGGTGGCGCTCGCGCGGGCGACGCACGGGCGTGTCGATGAGCCCCGGGAACGGCACGCGCTCCCGGCGCGACTTCACCGGGCCCGCGACCTGCGGGCGTTGGTCGTATCCGAGCTCCTCGAGGTCATCGCCGACGCGCCGGCCGAGCTCCGCGTCGTAGTCGATCCCGCCCACGATGAAGAGCCCGCCTCCGGAGGAGACCTCCCTGCGCGGCCGCAGGAGCCGCGCCAGCGTCACCTCGTTGCGGATCGTGATGCGCTCGCCGAGGATCGCCTCCTCGAAGGGCAGCGCGTCCAGCGGCACGAGACGCTCGTCATGTGCTTCTCCGAATTCGGCCGGCGCGTCGAGGAGAACGCTTCGGGCGGCACGGACCACGGCGCGGCCGGGCTCGCGCTCGGCCCGCGCGTGAAGGGCGGCTTCTTCGGCGCCCCGCCCGCGCTCGACCACCTCGACGACGGCGACCTCGCCTTCACGACCGACTTCCGCCGGCTCTACGCGACCTGCCTCGAGCACGTCTTCGGTCTCGATCCGGCCGCCGTGCTCGGGCCGGGCTACGCGCCGCTCGAGTTCGTGCGCGCAGGTTGAAGCACGACACGCGTTCAGCGCGCCAGGACCAGCTCCTGCCAGATCGAGATCGACTTGCGCGCGCCGCCGTCGCCGGCGGCTCCGTTCCACACCGCGCAGGCGACCTGCAGTGAGTGCCCGGGGATGAGCGCGATCTGGCCCTCGCCACCTGCGTGCAGCGGGCGGTGGAAGACGACGCTCCAGCGGCCCTCCTGCCAGCGTGCGTTCGCGTGGACCTCGCTCGGGACGCGCTCCGCGCGCGCGATCGACTCGACGCCAGCCACGGTGATGCGGTCCACCTGGTCGGAAGGCTCGAGGCGGCCGAGCAGCCGCAGGTAGAGGGGCACGTCGGCGCGCGCCGTCTCGGGGCGGTTCGGGCGCAGGGCATGCGGCACGAGCTCGATCAGGTCCAGCGCGCCGGCCACGTCCTCGAGACGCAGGGCCTGCCAGTGCCAGAGGTTCGTGGGCGCGTGCGGGGAGCCCATGCCGAAGAGCGGCGGCTGCGGGGCGTCGGAGAGCTGCAGCGCGGCCGCGTCGATGGGCGTGGCCTCGGAGAAGAGGCGCAGGATCCCGCTCTCGTCTTCCCATGAGAGGCGCAGGGCGAGGTTGCTTTCGTCGTGCAGCGCGGCGAGCTGGGCCTCGTGCACGGCCTCGGGGTTCCACCACAATGGCGCCAGCACCACCGAGATCTCCTCGGCCGCGGCCCAAGCCGCCTCGTCGGGTCTGAGCGGCGCGCGCTCGACGCGCCGGGCTTCGAGCGTCTCACGGCGGTGGACGAGGCGTTCGGCGGTGCCCTCGGGGACCAGGCTGCGCACGTACGCGATCAGGTCAGCCTCGTCGCCGGGGGCGAGCTCGGTCGGCGGCATGGCCGTGCCCGGCATGCCCGCACGGATGCGGTAGGCGAGCTCGCGCGGCGAGTCGCCGCCCTTGAGGAAGCCGGCGGTGAAGTCGCGCGCCCAGTTCAGGGTCTCGTCCTCGTCCAGGCGCGGCTCTGGCTCGCCCGTACCGTCGGCCGCGTGGCACTGGGCGCAGTGCTGCAGGAACACGCTCTTGCCGTGCGCGAGCGCTGCCTCACCCGTCGGAGTGGTGAGCGAGACCTTCAGAGCGCGGTTCGGCGTCAGGCGCGCGCGGGCGATACGCTCGGACTCCGCCAGCAGCAGGGGATCGTTCGCGCGGCGCGCGCCCTCGGCCAGGTCCTCGCGCAGGCCCTCGACCGCGAGGAAACGCACGTAGTCCGCCAGCGCCCACAGGTCCTCTTCCGCGAGCCAGCCCCATCCCGGCATGGCCGAGCCCGGCACGCCGCGCCGCAGGGTGGCCACGAGGTCGCGGTCGAAGGGCGCGCCGTTCTGCGAGCTCACCAGGCGGAAGCGGCCCGTGTCGAAGCGCCGCGCCGGCGGGAAGAGGAAGGGCGCGGCCTC
>JABFRZ010000486.1 GCA_013140785.1 Planctomycetota bacterium
CCCCGCCCCGATGATGAAGGTCCACCTGGTCCTGGGATCGAGTCTTGTCTTCGCCACGCTCGCCTTCGCGGGCGGCAACGAGGACGCGAGCGTGAAGCAACCCTTCCCCGCGCCGCGCACCAGCGGCGAGGGCCGCATCGCCTTCACCTCGAACAACGTCCAGCTCCTCGGCTGGGTGCCGCTCTCGGAGTTCGGCGTGGGCGGCGCGGGCAGCGCCTCGGGCAACGACTGCTGGGGCTACACGTCCCCGTCGGGGCGCGAGTACGCGATCATGGGCTGCGACAACGGCACGGGCTTCGTCGAAGTCACGGATCCGGGCAACCCGGTGATCGTGGACTTCGAGCCGCACAACAGCTCGCCGAGCCTGTGGCGCTGCATCAAGACCTACCAGCAATACGCCTACGCGGGCAGCGAGGCCGGCGGCAACGTCCAGATCTTCAACCTCACGAACATCGATGCGGGCACCGTGACCACCGTGGGGAGCGTCGGCGGCGCATGCACCTCCGCGACCCACACGCTGGCGGTGGACACCACCTCGGGCTTCCTCTACCGCGCGGGCGGCGGTGGCACCTGCGGCGGTTTCTATCAGGGCCTGCAGATCTACAGCCTCGCGAACCCGGCCGCGCCGGTCTTGGTCGGGTCGTGGAACACCAAGTACGTGCATGAGTGCCAGGTCGAGACCTGGAGCGTCCCCGGCCCGCACCTCGGCAAGCAGATCGCCTTCTGCTTCTCGGAGGACACCTCCGGCGGCACCAACCCGCGCGTGACGATCCTCGACGTCACGAACAAGGGCGCGATCGTGCAGCTCGCCTCCATCGCCTACACCGGCGGCCAGTTCTCGCACCAGGGCTGGACCTCGGCCAACAAGCTGAACCTGTACCTGAACGACGAGCTGGACGACGGCAGCTTCGGCGGCGCGCGCACGCGCATCTTCAACATCGCGAACCTCGCCGCGCCGAGCTACGTCGGCTTCTTCGCGGCGGGCGCGCCCTCGATCGATCACAACCTGTATGTGGTCGGGAATCGCATCTTCGAGAGCAACTACCGCAGCGGCCTGCGCGTGTTCGACAACACGAACCCGACCGCGCCGACCCTGATCGGGTTCTTCGACACCTACCCGCAGGACGACGCGCAGGAGTTCAACTCGCTGTGGAGCAACTACCCGTTCTTCGCCAGCGGCACGGTGATCGGCGGCGACATCGAGAAGGGCTTGTTCGTGTGGCGCGTCGGCACGCCCACCCTGACCTTCGCGTTCCCGAACGGGACGCCCACCCTCATCGGCCCGAGCGGCTCGCCTGTCGCCTTCGAGGTGGACGAGAACTTGCCAGGTGACCTGCTCGAGGAAACGGTCACGTTCCACTACTCGACCGGCGGCCCGTTCACTTCGGCGGGCGCGACCTGGCTCGGTGCGAATCGTTACGAGGCGCTCCTGCCCGCGGCCTCGTGCGGGCAACTGATCGACTACTACGTCAGCGCCCAGGCCAGCGACGGCGCGACCTGGAGCGATCCGCCGGCCGCGCCGACGCAGGTCTACCAGGCCATCGCCGCCAACGAGGTGGTCGTGGACTTCGAGGACACCTTCGAGACGAACACGGGCTGGCTCGTGAACCAGGCCGCGGACCTGACGGGCTTCACCACGGCGACCACGGGCAGCTGGTCGCGCGCGAACCCGATCGGAACGGCGGCCCAGCCCGAGGACGATCACACCACGAACCCCGGGGTGAACTGCTGGTTCACGGGCCAGGGCGGGGTCGGTGGGGCTGTCGGCGACGCTGACATCGACGGCGGCGCGACCTCGCTGCGCTCGGTCGTGCTCGACGCGACCGGGATGGCGGATCCGCACTTCTCCTACTGGCGCTGGTTCTCGAACAACCAGGGCTCCGCGCCGGGCGAGGACACGATGACCGTGCACGTCTCCAACAACGGCGGCACGAGCTGGGTCCTGGCCGAGACGGTAGGCCCCACCGGCGCCGACGCGGTCGGCGGCTGGATCAAGAACGACTTCCGCATCGCGGACTTCGTCGCGCCGACCAACAACATGCGCCTGCGTTTCCGCGCCGCGGACCTGATCAACGGCTCCATCGTGGAGGCGGCCGTGGACGACGTGCAGATCGTCGATTACGACTGCACGCCGCTGACCGTGGCCGGCATCGCGCCGGGCACGGGCCCGTTCCGCGGTGGCAACGTGGTCACGATCACGGGCACGAACTTCGTGGCCGGCACGACGACCGTGCGCTTCGGCTACAACCAGTCGCCCTCGGTCGTCGTGCTCAACTCGACCACGCTCCAGGCCACCGTCCCGCCGGCGCCGAACTCGGCCTTCAACCGCTTGCGCCCGATCGCCGTCACCGTGGACGTGGTCGTGCAGAACCCCGGCAGCGACACACTGCCTGGCGCCTACGCCTACCAGCCGCCGCCCTCGAGAACCCTGTAAGCGGCTCTGCTCTTCTCCCGCGGCCCCGGCGAGCCCAACTCGCCGGGGCCGCGGTGTTTTCCAACCCTCCCACTCACTTCGACAACAAGAAGTCGCTCTCAGAAGACCAAGCCGTGAAGCGAAAGAGCGGCACGAGCCGCAGCAGCTCGCGTTGCAGCTCCTCAGCGCAGCCCGGCTCGAAAACGCCGCCGCGCGCGCCCTCCGGAGCGGGGTAGCGCCTCTCGACCGCCAGCTGATGGTCGCCCGGCGTGTAGTACTTGAGGAACTCCTCGAGCTGCTCGGGCTGGAGCGAGCCACAACGCCACTCACCCTTCCAGTCGTGCAGCCGCAGGCGAAAGCCCGCCAGCTGGTTCAGCTGCGCGAGCCATGGCTTGACGCCTTCCTTCTTCACGCGGTTGACCAGGTTCTGGCCGTCGTACCAGCCGTCGGGGTGGATGCGCAGCGAGACCTCGAGCGCCGCGCCCTCGAGCGCGACGCACAGGTAGGCGTTGCGGTAGGCCGAGTCGAGGTCCTTGCCGAGCTCGGAGCCGAGCACGCGCTTGAGCGCGCTGCGCTCCTTCTTTCCGCGCGTGAGGTAGGCCCACAGACGCGTGACGCGGTTGCCGTTGAACTGATGCGGGTGGTGCAGGCTGGTGCGGCACTCGAGCTCGAGTCCGAGCTCCTGCGCGCCCGCCGCGGCGCGCTTCGCGAGCGTGAGCAGCTTGCGGCGCGTCGCGAGGCGGTGCGCGTTGTAGTCGGGGTTCGAGGCGAGCGGCGGGACGAGCGCGCGAAAATCGGACTCCTCGAAAAGGACCGGCCCTGCGCTGGGACGGGGCTCGGGTTCGGTCAGGGGCGAGGTCACGGGGCTGGCGGCGCGAGTGTCGGGCTTCGGGGTAAAGACCGCTAGGATAGTCGGCCGACAAGCGCGCCGTCCCCCATGCGCGCTCTCCTGGCGATGCGTTTCGCCCACTTCCAGTTCGACCCCGAGAAGGACCGCCTCGGCGAGGGTCCCTCGAGCGAGGTCTTCCGCGCCGTCGATCTGCGCCTCGGGCGCACGGTCGCGCTGAAGATCCTCCGTCCGCACGTCGAGTTCGACCCCCAGGCCAAGCAGCGCTTCGACCGCGAGGCGAAGCACACCAGCAACCTGGCGCACCCGAACATCGCCACCGTCTACGAGTACGGCCAGGACCGCGGCACCTCCTTCATCGCCATGGAGTTCCTGGAGGGGCGCACCCTGGACAAGGTCCTGAAGGTGCAGCGCCTCGACTACGAGGAAGGCCTGCGGGTCGCGCTGCAGGTGACGGGGGCCCTGCGGCTCGTGCACGAGCGCGGCCTGATCCACCGCGACCTGAAGCCGGCCAACATCATGCTGCTCGATGGCGGCAACGTGAAGCTGCTCGACTTCGGCATCAGCCGCTCGACCGGCGAGTCGAGCATCACGCAGGAGGGCATGCTGGTCGGCACGGTGCTGTACATGTCGCCCGAGCAGGTGCTGGGCGACGAGCTCGGCACGCGCTCGGACGTGTTCTCGCTCGGTTCGGTCTTCTACCACGCCTTCACGGGCGAGCTGCCCTTCCCGGGCAAGTCGTTCCCCGAGGTGTGCATGGCGATCCTCGAGGCCAAGCCGAAACCCCCCAGCGAAGTGCGCCCGGGCTTCCCGCCGCGGCTCGAAGAGTTCCTGCTGCGCTGCCTCACGCGCGAGCAGGACAAGCGCCATCCGAACGCCGGCGCCGCGTACGGCGCGCTGGCAGCGATCGCGGACAATCTCAAGCTCTCCTCCAGCGCCGAACGCCCGAGCGCCGTGCAGGGCAAGATCGTCATCCCGCCCTTCCAGCTGCAGACCAGCGGGCCGACGGCTCAAGACTTCGCCTCCAGCCTGCGCAAGGACCTGCGCACCGAGCTCGCGCGCTCGACGCAGCTCGACGTGTCGCTGGCGGACGGCAACGTGCAGTCCGGCACGGCCTTCGTCCTGCGCGGCTCGCTCGAGCTCGCGGGGCACCACGCAGCCATCGACTACGTGCTCGAACGCGGGCACCCCAACGGGCGCGACACCTCGACCAAGGTCGGCGAAGACCACATCGAGCGCGACGACGACGACGAGTGGGCGCTGCAGGCCACGCTCGTCGGCCAGCTCGTGCGCTCGGTGAAGAAGCGCCTCTCCGAGTACGCCTCCTCGCCGCCGCCCGAGGAGCGCCGCGACCCGGTCAAGGCCGAGGCCCTGGCCCGGCGTGCGCACGAGATCCTGCACCGCGGCACGTCCAAGCACCTGATGGCCGCCATCTCGACCTTCCGCGGCGCGCTGCAGGAGGACCCGAACTGCGTGCTGGCCCATGCCGGGCTGGGCGAGGCCCTGGTGCGCAAGTTCCTCTACTGGGACGGCAACGTGGCCTTCCTCCAGGAAGCGCGCGACAGCGCCCAGCGCGCGCTCGCGATCGACCCGTTCTCGGCCGAGGCCCACACCTCGCTCGGCTTCGCGAGCCAAATGGGGGGCGACACGGAAGAAGCCCAGCGCGAGTACCGGCTCGCGATCCAGATCGACCACGAGGAATGGCTCGCGCACCGCCTGCTCGGCGCGCTGCTCGGCCGTCTCGGCAACCACGAGGCCGCCTCGCCGCTCTTGCAGCGTGCGATCGCGCTGCGCCCGAAGCGCATCGGCTCCTACGACCACCTGTACGGCATCCTGTGCCGGCTCGACCGCTACACCGAAGCGATCGAGATCGCCGACCGCGGCATCGCCGCCGCGAAGAAGCACCTGGCCGAGGTCGCCGACGACCAGGAGGCGCGCGTGCACATGGCCATGCTGCTCGCACGCATGGGCCTGGGTGACGACGCGCGACAGGTGGTCGTGCAGGCCCGGAAGCGCGCCCCGAAGGACGCCTACACGAGCTTCCACTCGGCCTGCGTGCACGCCCTCCTGGGCGAGATCGAGCTCGCCCTGAGCCTGCTCGCGGAAGCCCAGGAACGCGGCTTCTACCTGCGCCCGGAACTCTCGCGCAACACCGACCTCGAGCTCCTGCGCGGGCGGCGAGAGTTCGCGGCGCTGATGGGCTGAGAGCGCGTTCGGGCGGCGCGCGAGGCGCTGGGCCCGAGTCCGGAAGACGCTCGGTGCTGGGCGCCGGGCAGTCCGCTTCCTATCCTATTGCGCTTCTTTGCCCATGAAGCCCATCCGCAACATCGCCATCGTCGCCCACGTCGACCATGGCAAGACCACCCTGGTGGACGCGCTGTTCCGCACTGCGGGCACGTTCCGCGCGAACCAGGTCATGATCGAGCGGGTCATGGACTCGAACGCCCAGGAGCGCGAGCGCGGCATCACGATCCTGGCCAAGAACACGGCCATCGACTTCCACGGCACGCGCATCAACATCGTGGACACCCCCGGCCACGCCGACTTCGGCGGGCAGGTGGAGCGTACGCTGGCCATGGCCGACGCGATCCTCTTGCTGGTGGACGCCTTCGAGGGGCCGATGCCGCAGACGCGCTTCGTGCTGCGCAAGGCCTTCGAACGCGGCCTCAAGGCGCTGGTGATGATCAACAAGATCGATCGCCCCGGTCAGCGCGCGCCGCAGGTCTTGGACGAGGTCTTCGACCTCTTCGTCGAGCTTGGCGCGGGCGACGAGCAGCTCGAGTTCCCGGTCATCTACGGCTCGGGCCGCGACGGCTGGGCCGCGCTCGACTACACCACGCCGGACGCGAAGGAGCGCGGCCTCTTGCCGCTGCTCGAGATGATCCTGGAGAAGGTACC
The DNA here is from genome assembly GCA_013140785.1 of Planctomycetota bacterium. Taxonomy (GTDB): domain Bacteria; phylum Planctomycetota; class UBA1135; order UBA1135; genus JABFRZ01. The sequence continues at coordinate 6,159 of JABFRZ010000486.1, forward strand.
CACCCCGGCGCAGGTGCAGGACGCGCCGGTCTTGTTCCAGGCCGCGACGCTCGACCACGGCGATTACCTGGGCCGCATCGGCATCGGCCGCGTGGTGCGCGGTGTGCTGCAGCAGGGCGCGCGCCTGGCCGTGTGCCACCCGAACCGGAAGAGCGAGCCGATCGTGCAGGTCAAGTCGCTGTTCCGCTACGAGGGCCTCGAGCGCAAGCCGGTCGATGCGGTCTACGCGGGCGACATCGCGGTCGTGGCCGGCATCGAGGAGCTCTCCATCGGCGACACGCTGTGCCACCCCGAGCACAGGGAGCCGCTGCCTGCGATCCGGGTGGACGAACCGACCATCTCGATGGTGTTCCAGGTCAACGACTCGCCCTTCGCGGGCCTGGAGGGCACCTACGTCACCAGCCGGCACCTGCGCTCACGCCTGGAGCGCGCCGCACTGCGCGACGTCGCCCTGCAGCTTGCCGACACGACTGCGGCCGAGGCGATCGAGGTCAAGGGCCGCGGCGTGATGCACCTCGGCGTGCTAGTCGAGGAGATGCGCCGCGAGGGCTACGAGTTCGCCGTCGGCAAGCCCACCGTGATCGTGCGCGTGGAGAACGGGGTCGAGCTCGAGCCCTTCGAGATCGCCTCGGTCGAGACCCCGCCCGATGCGGCCGGACGCGTGATCGAGTACCTCGGCCGCCGGCGCGGCGAGATGCTTTCGATGGAGCCGCTCGGCGAACAGACCAAGCTCGAGTTCCGCATCCCCGCGCGCGGCCTGATCGGCGCGCGCACGGCCCTGCTCACGCTCAGCCAGGGCAACGCGGTCCTCGCGCACGTGTTCGACTCGTGGCGCCCCGACGCGGGCAAGATCCCGCGCCGCACCAGCGGGGTGCTCGTCTCCGACCGCGCCGGACCGGTCGTGCCCTACGCCCTCAATGGGCTGCAGGACCGCGGCATCTTCTTCATCGCCCCCGGCATCGAGGTCTACGAGGGCATGGTCGTGGGCGCCAACAACAAGGACGGCGACCTGCCGCTCAACGTGTGCCGCACGAAGAAGATGAGCAACATGCGCGCGGCCGGGAAGGACGAGAACGTCATCCTCGCGCCACCGCGCGTGCTCAGCCTCGAGGAGTGCCTGGAGTTCATCGACGACGACGAGCTGCTCGAGGTCACGCCCAAGAACCTGCGCCTGCGCAAGCGCGAGCTGAACGCCGACCGCCGCAAGAAGAACGAGCGCCGCGAGGACTCCTGACGCGAGGGCTCGGGATCCGCGTCGCTGCGCGGAGCCTCAGAGCTCGATCCGGTTCACTTCGCCAGGCACCAGGTCGAGCGCGCGAGTCTCGACCAGGGCGCCAGCCTTGAGGAGCTTCAGGACCCGCGCGCGCGAGGAAACCGAGACCACGCCCGATCGTCCCTGGACCAGCGGCACACCGGTCCAGGCGTTGGCGCTACCCTCGGTCAGCACCAGTATGTCGAGCCCCTTCCCGTCCTGGTCGGCCACCGAGATCCCGTCGAAGCGTCCGAGCGGATCCCGCAGCACGACCTCGAGGTGGCAGCGCAACTCCACACGGATGTCCAGCGAGTCGCTCGCGACCTCGGCCGCAGCCGGCACGATGTCGTCGCCGCGCACGGACAGCATGGCGCCCGTCTTGGGCACGTCGTCGAAGCCGAAGCGCCCGTCGGCGTCGGTCGTGACCGAGCCCGCGGGCTGGATGACGACCACCTGCGAGTTGCCGCCAAAGATGCGCGCACGCACGTCGATCATCGGACGGTAGAGCGAAACCTGCACGCCCGGGAGGGGCGAGCCGTCCCCGGCCAGCACGCGCCCGTCCACGCGCTCGAACACGTCCGGCGGACCGAGGCGCACGACGGCTGAGGTGTCGCCGGCCGCGAGCGACTCGCTCGTGATCACCTCGAGTCCGCCCGAGCGCAGGACATCGAGGCGGTAGCGGCGTTGATCCAGGCCCCCGAGCTCGAAATGCCCGGTGGCGTCGGTATCGACCCAGTGCCACAGGGCCGAGGGCGCGCGCATGTTCGTGGTCCAGTCGTAGAAGTTGTCGCCGTCCTCGCTCGGCAGGTTGGCCTCCGACTCGAGCGCCATGGGAGGCACCGGCGCGCCGGCCATGAGCGGCTCCAGGTGCGTGGGCATCATTCCGATCGGCGCGCCGGGCGTCGGATCGTGGACCCAGACCTTGGCGCCGCTCACCGGCTGCGCCTCGTGATCGAGCACGACTCCGCGGATCGTGAGCGCCGGACCGGCCAGCACCAGCACGACGGAGTCTGGCCAGCCGCTCGAGTCGGCGTCGGGCTCGCCCGGACGCTCGAGACGCGCGGGCAAGAAGCCCGTCTTGACCGCGGTGATCACCTCGGCCGTCACGGCGCGCGCCAGCGGGACCTCGAAACGGCCAACTTCGTCGCTGACCACCGAGACGAGCCCGAGGCCGACGCGCGCGCCGCTCACGCCGGCTCCGCTTGGGTCGCGCACCTCGCCGCGCAGGACGCCGGCGAACGGCAACTTCGGAGGCGCGAGCACGAGCTCGAGGTCGCGCGTGGGAACGAGCGGCGCCTCGAGCGCGCCGTGCTCGTAGCCCGCCATGACCGCCGAGAGGATCGAGCCCGGCACGGCCGGAACGCGCTCGAAGGCGAAGCTCCCGTTCGAATCGGCGCTGGCGCGCCAGCCGAGCTCGCGACTGGCCTCGAGCAGCTCCTCGAAGCGCGTGCGGAAGCCCTCCGGCAACTCGAAGCGCAGGC
>JABFRZ010000491.1 GCA_013140785.1 Planctomycetota bacterium
CAGCACCACCAGCGCGTCGGCGCGACGTGGCGCGGCCGTGACGACCTCGAAGTGCGCCGGGTGCAGGACCCACGCGAGCCCAGCCGCCGCCGCTCCGGCCAGCCCGCCGAAGGCGCGCGCGGCGAAGGCGCAGCAGAGGCCCGCGCTCGCCGCGAGGATCAATAGATCGGTGAGGTGGTAGCCCCACGGCTCGAGCCCGTGCAGCGCGTGATCCAGCGCGAAGGCGAGGTGCGCGATCGGCCGGTAGTAGTCCCCGTGCGGAAAGCGCCCGTCCATCAGCTTCTCGCCGAAGGTCCCGAAGAACTCGCCGAGGTCGCGCACGCGCCCGGCCGCGATCATCGGATAGCTGTCCCACCCGAGCAGCTCGAGCCCGAGCACGAAGCGCCACACGAACACCGCGAGCAACGCGATCGCGACGGACAGCGCCAGCAACGCGCGGTTCAAAGGCACGCGCGCCGCGGCCGTGCTCGCCGCGTTTCCCCTGTGCTCCTCAGCCACGGTCGCGTCCCCGCTCGCGGATAGTGTCCCTTCCCCGAAGTATCGCCAACAATCCGCCGCACTGAATCGCCGCTGGCGGCGTTGCGCCTCCTCCGAGTATTGCAGTGAATACGCGTCGTCGGCGCGCCTTGCCAGCGACGATCCACCACGGCGCCTTGTTGGCGCTACTTCGGGGAAGGAACACTAGGCATCCTTCGGTTCACACCATCCACGGACGCGGCTCCAGCGCTCGCGAGTCGCGCACGCTGCTTCGCGGAGGCTCGGCCGGGAGCGGGCCGCCCGAGGACCTTGGCGCGGAAGGCGCGGATCACGGGCAACTCCTCGAGCCAGGCCGCCGCATCTGCGCGGTCTGGGTTGTCCGGGTGCGGCGCGCCCGCGAAGCCGGCCGGGATCTGGCTCACACCTTCCTCGTGGTACTCGAAGCCGGGCAGGAACACGTCCTCGTCCGCCAGCACGTCGAGCGTGCGCACGCCGTAGGTCGAAAGCTCGGTCGTGAGGAGCTGGGGCGGACCGAGCCAGACGTGCGTGGGCGAGGCGAAGAACAGGTACTGGACGCGCTTGTTCGCGGAGAGCACGCGGTACTTCTCGACGCGGCCGCCGAAGAACGCACTCGAGGAGGCGCCGCGCTCCACGATCCCGCGCGCGAAATCGGGTTCGTAGCCGCGCGCGAAGCAGAGCGAGGTCGGGTCGCCCTTTTCGAGGAAGCGCGCTACCAGCCGGCCGCCGTTCTCGCGGTGCCGCTTGGCCGCGCGCCGGCGTGGCGCGCAGAAGTCAGCGTAGGGCTCGATGCGGCCGCGCCGCGCCGCGCGCACCACCAGCTCGAGCGCCGCGTCGTCGCGCCGCTTCGTGCCGCGGCGGCTGAGCTCGTCGAGCGCGAACTGCAGCTCATACGGCAGATTGGCGGTCTCCTCCGCGCTGTCCCGGTACATCCACCCGTCGCGCTCCTCGACGCGCGTGTCGCCCTTCCCGATCCAAACCGAGTCGCCGTCGCGCACGAAGTGGCTCGCGACGCGCCACAGCAAGGAAGAGTCCTTGTAGAAGATGCGCGGCCAGATCGAATCGACGCGCTCGCCGTCCCGTTCCCCGAGGACGACGAACCCCACGAAGAACCCCACCGAGTCGTCGAAGCGGTACTCGCCGAGGAAATAGCTCGCGTCGAATAGCCGCACCTCGTGGCGCGGCAGGTAGCGCGGAGTGAGTAGCGACGCGGGCCGCTTGCTCGCCCTCCCCGCCGGCCGCAGCCTTGCGCCGTCCTCGATCAGGCCGCGAAAGCGTCGCACGACCTGGACCCGCGTGAGCGGCTCCGGAACCACGCCGCTGACGAGCCGCGTCTCGGGCTCGCGCCGGCGGGGCTTCTGCATCCGTGAAGCTGCCATGGATCGAGAGAGATACCGTCTTGCTCGCTCCGTCCCCAGGGGGCAGTCCGGCCCGACCCGCCCACCGAGCTATGATCCGGCCAAGGACGAACCGATGAACCCGGACCTGCGCTGGCTGCAGCGTTTCCAGAACATCGACCGCGCGGTCGCGCTTCTGAGGGAGCCGATCGAGCGCGGCGTCACGAAGCTCTCCGCGCTGGCCACGAGGACGTGTCCACGACGATGATCTACACCCACGTCCAGAACCGCGGGCCCTTCGGAGTTCGCAGCCCGGCGGATCGACTTGGGGGCTGAGCCAGGGGCTGCTGCCGGCTGCTGCCCACGTCCGTTGCTCCTCCCCCCGGCTGCGCTGCACCGACCGGCCTATGGAGGGAAGCATACAGCCCAGAGTCGCCCGAAGCTCGTGCCCGGGCCACCTGCACGGCCACAACCTGTCGCGCGATCCGCGCTACTCAGACCAGCCCAACGCGACTTCTCCATGCTACACAGGTCAGTCGAATTGGCGTTGGCTGGGCGGGAGGTTGCCTCGGTCGTCATCGTCGGTCGTCTGCCTCGGCCATCGTTGCCGAGAGAAACCAACAGACCTCGGTTGCGCGGATGCGCGACGCCCGTTCGCGTTCGGCGATCGGAGGTCACTCGACAGTTGCCCCGGCAAGTCAGATGCGACAGAGGGCTGGGCGCCGCGGGCCGGATGTGCGAGCATGGGCACCAGCCAACAAGCCGCAGGAGCCGGCGAGCCGCGACAAAGCAACCGCGAGAGCAAGAGCCCTCGCACGCGGCTCAGCGGCACAGACGTTAGACAGACGACTCCAAGGAGCAAGGTGATGAGCGCTGCCGCAGTGATTCCAAGTTTGCTTCCGCTGTTCATGGTGGTCGCGATGAGGCGAGCCGAGGCAAGCATCCATCGACAACTCGTCAACGCTGGGGCGTTCA
>JABFRZ010000425.1 GCA_013140785.1 Planctomycetota bacterium
GCCTCGCGGAAGCACGCGGTGGCCTTGACGATGGCCGCGGCGGTGCGCGCGGGCTGCTCGGACTTGAACACGCCCGAGCCCACGAAGATCGCCTGGGCCCCGAGCGCGAGGCACAGCGCCGCGTCGGCCGGCGTGGCGATCCCACCCGCGGCGAAGCTCGGCACGGGCAGCGCGCCGCTCGCGTGCACGGCCTCGACCAGAGCCAGCGGGGCGCTCAGTTTCTTGGCCAGCGCGGGCAGCTCGGTGCGGCTGGCCGAGCGCACGCGCGCGATCTGACGCGCGAGCTTGCGCAGGTGGCGCACGGCTTCCGAGACGTCGCCCGTGCCGGCCTCGCCCTTGGTGCGGATCAGCGCTGCGCCCTCGGCGATGCGGCGCAGGGCCTCGCCCAGCGAGCGCGCGCCGCACACGAAGGGCACGCGGAAGGCGTGCTTCTCGACTTGGTACTCGTGGTCGGCGGGCGTCAGCACCTCGCTCTCGTCGATGAAGTCCACGGAGAGCTCTTCCAGCACGCGCGCCTCGACGAAGTGCCCGATGCGGCACTTGGCCATGACCGGGATCGTCACGGCGGCCTGGATCGCGCGGATGCGCTCGACCGCGGCCATGCGCGCCACGCCGCCTTCCTTGCGAATGTCGGCCGGCACGCGCTCGAGCGCCATCACCGCCGCGGCGCCGGCGTCTTCGGCGATGCGCGCTTCGTCGCGCGTGGTCACGTCCAGGATCACGCCGCCGCACAGCATGCGCGCAAGGCCGACCTTGAGCGCGTAGGCTTCGTCGGCGGGAACGGGGGCGCGCTCGGTCTGCGGTCGAGTGGGGCTAGAGAGCGTTTCAGGTTGCATGTCAGGCACGCGGGGAAGGGGCCGAGGAAAGGGGGATACGCTCGCGCGCGAGGGCCGCGCCGAGCTCCAGGACTGTTTCGACCAGGAGCGCGAGGTCCGAGCTGCGGGTGCGGTGGTTGGTGATGGCGACGCGCAGCGCGAAGCGGCCGCCGAGGATCGTCTGCGACGGGACGGCCACACCGCTCTCCTGCAGGCGCACGAGCAGCTCCTGGTTGAGCGCGTTCAGCGCGGCGTCGTCGAGCGCGCGGGCGCGATAGCGGAAGCACACCACGTTGAGCGGCGCCGGCGCGAGCAGCTCGAGCCGCGGCTCACGTTCGATGTGCCGCACGAGTTCGCGCGCCTGCTCCAGGTTGGCGCGGATGGCGCGCTCGAAGGGCTCGAGCCCGTGCGTCTTCAGCGCGAACCACACCTTCAGGGCCCGGAAGCGGCGCGTCAGCTCGAGCCCGCGGTCCTTGAAGGCGCCCTCGGCCGGAGCCGAGAGTCCGCCGCGCAGGTTCACGAGGTAGGGCGCGTGCGTCGTGAAGGCCTCGGCCAAACCGCGCGGGCGGCGCACGAGCACGCAGCCGACGTCGCTCGGCAGATACAGCCACTTGTGCAGGTCGAAGGCCAGGGAGTCGGCCTGCTCGAGGCCCGCGAGCTGCCCGCGGTGCTCCGGGCTCAGCCAGGCCAGCGCGCCGAAGGCGCCGTCCACGTGCAGCCAGAGCTTCTCACGCCGCGCCAGGAGGGCGAGCTCCGCCAGCGGGTCGATGGCGCCCGTGTTGACCGTGCCGGCGTTGGCGATCAGCGCGAAGGGCGTGCAGCCGCGCGCGCGGTCCTCGCGCAGGGCTTGCTCCAGCGCGTCGAGCCGCAGTCGGTACTCGCTGTCCACCGGTAGGCGCCGGAAGCTCGCCAGCCCGAGGCCGAGCAGCTCGACCGCCTTGTCGATCGAGCTGTGCGTCTCGCGCGAACCGTAGAGGGTCAGCGTTTCGCCCGTGAGTCCGTGCTCACGCACGCCGGGCGCGTGCGCGTGGCGCGCCGCCGCGAGCCCGAGCAGATTCGCCTGCGAGCCGCCGCTCGTCAGGATGCCGTCGCCGTCGGACGGGAAGGCGAACATCTCGCGCGACCAGGACAGCACCTGCTCCTCGACGTACACGGCCGATTGGTGGAAGGCACCGACGTTCGAGTTCATGCTCGCGGCCAGGAAGTCGGCGAGCACTCCCGCGGGCAGGCCCGAGCCGTTGACCCAGCCCCAGAAGCGCGGGTGCACGTTGCCGTAGCGGTACGGCAGCACGTCGCGCTGGAACTCGGCGTAGGTCGCCGCGAGCCCGGCGCCCTTGTGTTCGAGCGGCGCACGCAAACGCGCGCGCACCTCGCTCGGCACCGGCCGCCACGCCGGCTCGTCGCGCAGCGTCGCCAGCGAGTCGCACCAGTCGTCCACCATGCGATGCGCCAGGGCCCGCAGCTCGCCCGCGGGGAGCTCGAACTGGCCGTCGGTGTCGAGGGGGGAGCTCATGGATTGTCCGGCCGCTCTCTTTGGATTGTATGCATCGAACTACGCCTCTGGACGCGAATCTGCGCGGGTCATTGACAGCCAAGGCATAGCTCGGATATGACAATCCAGTCAAGGAGGCAATTGTGAGTCAGACAATGTGGCGCCCGCACAAGCTGTCCCCGCGCGGTCCGGTCTATCTGGCCATCGCCGACGCGCTCGCGGCCGACCTCGAGGCCGCGCGCCTGAAGCCCGGCGAGCGTTTGCCGACGCACCGCGAGCTCGCGCGCGTGCTGGGCGTGAACGTGGTCACGATCACGCGCGCCTACGCCGAGGCCGCGCGGCGCGGACTGGTGGAAGGGCACGTCGGACGGGGTACCTTCGTGCGCAAGCTCGAGGAACGACCGCGCGCGAATCTTCGGCGCGGCAGCGCGGGCGCGATCGATCTGTCGCAGAACCAGATCGCCCTCGATCCGGCCAGCCTCGACGCGCTCGCCCAGCGA
>JABFRZ010000641.1 GCA_013140785.1 Planctomycetota bacterium
CGTCACCGGCGAACTGCCGCGAGAGCGTGAACCATGGATCGCGCACCAGCGGCAGCCACACGCCCCGGACCCACGTGGGCGGCGTGCTGCCGCTCGCGCTCGCCAGCACAAGGTAGCGCGCGCCCTCGAAGCCCGGCAGCGCGAGCACGAAGGGCGCCGTGCCGCCCGCGCTGGCCGAGAGCCGGTCGATGCCGACGTGCAGGGCCGTGGGCGCTTCGCTGCGCACCTCGAGATACGGGTAGAGCGTGGCGCGCACGAGCCGGTCCTCGGCCGTGATCGCGAAGGTGTCGGTGCCGGCGCGCAGCGAGGAGCCGATCGAGAAGCGATAGCGCCCGTCGCCGAGGTCCGCGACCGGGCTCACGCTCGTGTTCAGGCGCGCGCCGCTGGCGGAGGCCACGCGCACGGTCGCACCCCCGTGCGTGAGCGGGACGCCGTCGAGGTCCACCAGCTGCACGATGACGACGCGCTTCGTCAGCCCGTCGGCCGGCAGCGCAGCGACCGCGCTGACCGTGGAGCGGATCCCGTCGGGCCGGCCCGCGCGCTCGACGCGCCACGCGTCGTAGAGGCTCTGCATCGTCTGCACCGGATCGGGATCGGCAGCGCGCCCGCGCACGTTCAGGCTCAAATGGAAGGAGGCGAGCTGGCAGTCCGCGCCCGTGAGACAGGGCGGCTGGGCGTCGCCGATGCGAGCGATCAGCACGAAGGCGCCGTGGGCCGACTTGCGGAAGCTGGGCGGCGGCGAGCCGCAGCTCGTGGGCCGCGGACCGCGGTTGCAGGAGCAGCGCCCGTCACCGCCCATCGCGCGCGCCGCCTCCATCGCGGCCATCAGCCTCTGGCCGAGATCGCCGTTCGTGGCGAGCAGCGCGTCGCGGGCCATCCCCACCACGCCAAGGCCGGTCAAGACGTTGCCCTGGATGGAATAGGCGAAGTCGCCCACTTCCCCTACCACGCCGCCGCTCGCGGTCTGCGTGCCCCGGCCGGAGAAGGTCACCGGCGCTCCGGGATACAGCGCGACGATGCCGGTCTGCAGCTCGCCCACGGTCGGCTCGGCCGCCTGCACCAGCGCGAGGATGTCGGCCGGGGAGAGCCGCGCGCGCAGGCCTTGGGCCATTGGCACGAGATCTTGGAACGCGCCCGAAGCCTGGATCACGCCTCCGCCGAGCCCGGGCAGCGCCACCGGGAGCCGGCCGATCAGGTAGATGTTCTCGACGCACGTGGCGCCGGCCACGCCGACCTCACCCGTGCGACGGTTCACCACCACGATCGACCAGGTCGCGCTGGTCGGGGAGACGAGCACGGAAGCACACAGGGCGGCGAGAAGAGTGCGGCGCAGCATGGGGAGACCTCGCCGCCATTCTACGAGCGTGCGGCGCCAGCCGGGCGCGCGGCGTTCCAAAGGATCGGGCCCACCGCGCGCGAGGCACGGCGGGCCCGAGGCTCGCCCCGGTCCGAGAGCGGGTTCCCTCAGCGAGGTTCTTCCTGCCCGCGGAAGTTGATGACCGTGGCCGAAGCCGGCTGGGCCGCGTTGTAGCTGTAGCTCGCGTCGAGCGCCTTGGCGATGCGCGCCTTGGCGTCGCCGAGGTGCGAGCGCGTGTAGGCGTCCAGGTCCTCGTCCAGCGCGGCGCCGATCGACTTGGCCAGGTTCTCGAGCGTCATGCGCGCGAGCAGCGCGATGGTGCGCGTGGAGGACGAGCTGCCCTTCTGCAGCGACAGGTCGAGCATGCGCTGCAGGTGCTCGCGCTGCAGGTTGCGGCGCAGGCTGGAGATGGCCGGCGTGCGCGCGGTGAAGGCCTTCACCTTGGCGAAGCTGGCCTCGCGCGCCTTGCCGCCGTTGCCGCCGAAGCCGAGCTCCTCCCAGGCCGCCTTCGAGACGGTGTCCAGGAGCTCGGGCAGGGTCAGCACGTCCACCTCGGAGGCGACCGCGAACTCGCTGTCGTACAGGCGCCGCAGCGTGGTCGGGTTCAGCAGCCAGGTCATGACGGTCGCCTGCACACCCGCGATGCGGTCGTGGACCGGATAGGTCGCCTCGTCCCACGCGCTGCCGTCCTCCCACCAGCGCTCGACCGACATGCGCGCGAGCAGCTCGGGGTTCAACCCGAAGGCCTTGTCGTAGAACGAGTTCTCGAGCACGAAGGCGAGCGCCGCGCGCTGCCGCTCCGCATCCACGGCCTCGAGCGGCTTGCGCTCGCCCGGGTCGCCCTTGTGGTCGCGGTTCACGTACGAGCCGCCCAGCCAGCCGGCCATCATGTTCATGACCCCGGTTTGGGTGGAGAGCGTCACCAGGTAGCCGCGGCGCGCCTTGGCCCACGTGTCGCCCGGCTTGACGAACTTGTCGATGATCTGGGCGCGACTCAGCTCGACCAGCTTCATGCGGCTGTGCGCGAACTCCAGCGGATCGGCCGCGAAGTCGTAGCGCCGCGCGAACGGGTCCGGGCCCATCGTGTCCTCGTCCGAGCCGTAGGAGAGCTCGGGCTCGGACACGCGCGTGAGCACCTTGAGCGGATCGTCGAAGGTGTAGCCGTACTCGATCGCCCACAGGTCGTAGGGGCCGATCCCGACCATGTCGATGTCGCCCTGGAGCTCGCCCTTCTCGTCGAGGACCACGTTGATAGGCAAGTAGTCCATGACCGAGCCGGCGAAGGGTTTCTTGCCCTTCATCTCGGGGCTGTTGATTTGCTCGAGCGAGTAGATGCTCGAGGCCTTGAAGTTGTGGCGCAGGCCCAGGGTGTGGCCGACCTCGTGGCTGACGAGCTCGGTCAGGACCGGGCCCACGAACCACTCGGGGATGCCGTCGATCGTCTCGCCGCCCGCGTCTTCGCCGGGCGTGACACCCAGCAGGCCGAAGACCTCGAACGCGAAGCCGGCGAAGGCCATGCTCTGCGCCTTGGCCTCGGAGGCCATGCACAGGTGCGAGGCGCTGGGCAGCTTCTGCGCGAGCTCGAAGACCTCGGGGTTGGCGAGCACGCTGCCGTCGCCGAAGGCCACGTCGTACGCGACCGGCCCGAGCAGGGCGCGGCGCTGTGACGCGAGCACGAGCCGGTCGCGCTCCTCGGCCGAAGCCAAGCGCACGCGCGGATCCCAATCGGGGTGTTGGTCGAGCCAGCGCAGCGTCTCGCTGGTCATGCCTTCCATGGCCGTCTGCGGCAGGAACTCGTTGGCCTGGTGCCAGAAGTGGCGGATCCAGCCGTCGGTGAGGACCACGTCGGCGTCGAGGATCTGGCCCGTCTCGGGGTGCGCGCGCGAGGGACCGATGGCCGTGCCGATGTCGTTCGACAGCCAGCGGATGAAGTTGTAGCGCACGTCCTCGGGGTCCTTCTCCATGTGCGCGCCGGTCGTCTTGTCCTGGTACTGGACCACCATGGCGTCGGAGATGCCGATCTTCTCGAAGGCCCGGTTCCAGGCCAGCACGCCGTCCTTGACGAAGCGGCGGTAGCGCACCGGCACGGTGTGCTCGAGGTAGAAGACGATCGGCTCCTTGGGCGGCGAGAGCTTCAGCGATGAATCAGCCTTCTCGATGTGCCAGCGCGTGACGTTGCGCTGCCAGACCTCGTCGTCCTGGAACTGGCCGAGGTCGCGCCACGAGACCGTGAAATAGCCCACGCGCCCGTCGGCCTTGCGCGGCTTGTAGTCGGAGTTCGTGGGCACCTCGCTGATCGAGAAGTGGAAGGTCTTGAGGGCCCCGTCGCGGCTCTCGTCGCGCGCGTCGGATACGGGCACCTCGAAGGCCACCTCGATGTTCTTCGGGAAGGCCTTGGCCTTGGCGATCGAGCCCAGGCTCTTCTTGACGTTGCCCTCGCCGTAGAACGCGGCCAGGTTGCCGAGCAGGAGCTCGTCGAGGTCGATCACCGGCTGGCCACCGGGGCCCATGCACACGATCGGCACGTCCACCAGCACGCGGTCGATGAAGTGGTTCTCGAGCGAGTCCTTGGAGGCCTGGTCGCCCGAGGAGCGCACCGAGAGGTTGGGCTCGATCAGCGCGAGGCGCTTGTCGAAGCGCTTCCAGAAGGCGTATTTCTCGCCCATCTGCAGCCCGGCGAAGTCCTCGCCGGTGGGCACCGACAGCGCGAAGAACTGCTTCTGGCTCGCGAACCCGGCCGGCAGCTCGGCCAGCATCTGGCCATCCTTCTTGCGCTGCCACAGGCCGTAGAAGCTCGTGCCCTCGGCGGTCGAGACGACCTTCTCGAAGTCCTTGGAGGTCTCCTCGAAGGTCGGGAAGTCTGGCTTGTTGTCCTTCTCCGACTTCTCCGACTTGCCCTCGGGCTTCGCGTCAGGCTTCGCGTCAGGCTTCTCCTGGGCCCAGGCGAGGGAAGTGAGGAACAGGGAAGCGACCAACCAGCTCAGCTTCATGCGCATGTCGGGACTCCGCGGCGAGGGCCGGCCGCCGAGCGCGCGGGGGCGCTGGGACAGCCCTCTGGACTTGGACTTCGAGGTGGCAGATTGTGTCCGGAGGTCCGAAAACCGTCCACCCGCGAACTCACCCCGAACGCCAAATCCGAATTGGCGGCCCCTGGACTCCCCAGGAATCTCGTCGGAATCCGCACTCCGACCGCGCCGCGCATGAAAGTCGCATCCGGGTCGGGCGGCTCCCTCCGGGGGCTGGCGGCGCTATCCTCGCAAGCGATGGTCACGCCCTGGCTGATCGCGCTCGCCGCAAGCGGGTGGGCCCAAACCGGGAGCTCGGCGGGACCCAGGCCGACCGTCCCACCGCTGAGCACTCCCCTCGGCTTGCCCTCGCCCGAACTCACCCTGGAGTCGCGCGGCGACGAGCTGGCAACCTTGGGCGCACGGCTCTTCTTCGACTCGATCCTGTCCGCGGACCGAACGGTCGCCTGTGCCTCCTGCCACCGTCCCGAGCGCGGCTTCGCGGACGACGTGACCTTCTCGCTGGGCGCGCACGGCCGGCAGACGGCGCGCAACACGCCGACGCTGCTGAATCGCGTCTACGGGAGCCACTTCATGTGGGACGGACGCGCGAGCTCGCTCGCGGAGCAAGTGCTGCTGCCGATCGAGAACCCGCTGGAGATGGACCTACCGCTCGAGCAAGCCCTGGCGCGCCTGCGGGCGGAGGCGGGCTACGCCACGGAGTTCGAGCGCGTGCTCGGGAGCGCGCCCGCGCGCGACGGCCTCGCGCGCGCGCTGGCGGCTTACGTGCGGCGGCTCGTATTGGGCGACAGCCCGGTCGATCGCTTTCGCGCCGGTGATTTTGCCGCGCTCGACGACGAGGCGCGCGCCGGACTCTGGTTCTACGAGAGCCGCGGCGGGTGCTGGCGCTGTCACGGCGGCGCGAATTTCAGCGACGAGGACTTCCATGCGACGGGCGTGGGCGCGCGCCCCGGTGAAGGCGGCGCCGTCGAGCCCGAGCCCGGGCGCGCGGCCGTGACCGGCCGCACGGAAGATCGCGGCCGCTTCAAGACACCGACCCTGCGCGGCGTGGCCGCGACCGCGCCCTACATGCACGACGGCAGCCTGACCACGCTCGAGGAAGTGGTCGAGTTCTACCGCCTGGGCGGACGCGCCAACGCGAACCTGGACCCGCTGCTCGCCCCGCTCGAGATGAGCACGAGCGACGCGCGCAACCTGGTGGCCTTCCTGCGCGCGCTGTCGGTCGAAGGGCGCTAGCCTCAGCGCTGAAGCGCGCGCATCGGGCGCGGTGTCCGGGTATCGTTGCGCGCATGCCATACGAGCTTCAACCGGGCTACGCGTTCGGGTGCAACATCAACGCGCATCGGAGCAACTGGAGCGGCGTGATATGCAAGGCCGCTGCAAGCTGGAATTGCGGCGCGCGGCAGGAGTTTCGCGAGGACTATTGCGAGAGCGGTGACCCGCGTTGCTATCACATCCACGCGTTCGACGAGGCTGGCCCGTCGATCGTGATCGACGACAACGGGGGCAGCTGGTTGTTTGGCTCGGAGCCAGAGGCCTTCGACGATCAACTGCTCCTGCTCTGGGGCAGCCACGCCGTCGAGCCACGCGGGGTCCGCGAGCCACCCACCGCTGTCTTGTTCGGCGCGTACCGAGTCCGGCAGGTCGAGGCTCGCACACGCAGCAGCTACACCGAATGGGTCGTTCGACCGCACGCCAGTGGCTGGACTCGCTTCACGAAACTACGCATCCCTGTCCCGCGCTGGGAGGGGCTCCAGGGGCCGTACCTGAAGCAGGTCGATCGCTCGGCCGTCGAACGCGTGTTCGAACGCGCGCTCGAACTCGCCGAAGAGTCGATGGCACCCGCTGACGAGGCGCCCGAGCTCGAGCGCTTGCAGTCGTTCGTGCGCGAGTTACCCGGCTGGCTCGACCACGCCGCGAAGAAGACACAGAAGCTCCGCGCGCGTCGTCCCGGGCTCCTGGTCGCGTCGGCCGCGCCGGCTTCGCCGTCCATGACGAACCGGCCGCTCAAGGGCATCGGCAACATGATTCGCACGCTGGAGAAGCCGGCCGATGCACGACTGTCCGCGCTCCCTGCACGATCCGCGCTTGCGCCCGTGCCTGAAGTACAGGTGGTTCCAGTCGCCCTGCAGAATCCAGTGGAGGAGACCGTCCACGCGCGCATCGCTGCGCGTCATGGCGAGGCCGTTCTCACTGCGGTCCTCGTCGGCCTCATGACCAAGCCGCTGCTGATCTTGCGTGGAAGTCCGGGCGTCGGAAAGAGCGACCTCGCGGGCAGCCTCATCGACGATCCGAATCGCGAGCGCATGCTGACGGTGGTCGTCGATCCAACTTGGCGCGGTCGCGAGGATTTGCTGGGACACGTCAATCCGATCGATACCCAGTTCGAGCCGACCGCGGCCACGAACTTCCTGCGTCGAGCAGCACAGGCCTGGGAAAAGGGCGATCGTCGCGCGCACATCCTCATCTTCGAGGAGTTCAACCTCAGCCAGCCCGAGCACTGGCTCTCGGAGATCCTCGTTCGCTCGCAGTACGCGGAGAATGCGCGCTTCGAGCGCACGATCGAACTCGGTGGAACGGGGGTGCGGGGTTGGAGCGGCCACGACGCGCCGCGACTGTTCCTTTCACCCGCACTGCGAATGGTGGCCACGATCAATAGCGACCACACGGTGCGGGCGCTGTCGCCCCGCGTGCTCGATCGCGCGGCGGTCATCGAGCTCAGCATCCAACCGCACGAGGCCTTGCGCCGTGTCGGCTTGGAACTCGAGAAGCAGGAGCTGGATGCCATCGCTGACCTCGACTTCAAGCTGCGCCAGCGCGGCGCCGTGTTCTCCTACCGGACAGCCGAGTCGCTGAAGGCTTGCCTCGGACGATTGGCCGAGGTGCATCTCGATCGGACGCGTGCGCTCGATCTCGTGTTGGTGCAAGAGGTGCTCAGCAAGGTTCGCCTGCTCGCCGCCGACCCGGCGGATGTGCGCCTGTGTGACGAGCTCGTCGAGTGGACCGAGAGCGACGGCAAGGGCCTGCTCGCGTGTCAGCGTGTGATCGCCGGCTGGCGCGAGGCACTGCAGAGCAGCCAGGACGTGCAGCAGGCGTGAACGAGTTCGCCGAGCGCTTGATTGCGGACCTGCGCACGTTCTCGGGCCACCTCTTGGATCCGACCGGCGCGCCGGAACGCAGTCCGTCGCTACGAATCCTCGAAGGCGGCACGGAGAGCGTGCTGCTGGGCGCGGTGCGCGCACTGGCGGAGCTCGTACCGCGCCTGCTCGACGAGTTGGAGGATCTGGAGGATCCCCGGCAGACCGTTCAGCATCGGTGCTGGACCGCCACGCGCGCGAAACTTTCGCGCTCACCGAGCGATTGGCAGATCTCCGCGGGGCGCGCGCTGCCGCAGCGCTGGATGCGCATGCAAGCGTCGCCAGAACCAGATCTGCGCGCGCTCGGGTGGTTGCTCCACCTGGAACACACGCTTTCGGACGAGCTCTTGTCCGTTTCGCAGCGAACGCAGCGCTACATCGATGAAGCTCGCGCGGCGCGGCGGGGAACCAGCGGCTGGGCCGCACAGGATCAAGAAGGACTGGACGCGCTCGCACGCCGCGCCAACTCGGCGCGACTGTCGCTGGAGAGCGCCCGCCGCAGCATCGTGCGGCGAGGTGGCGGTACGGCCCGCAGGTCACGACGCGCACCGTCGCCGTTTCCCAGGGGACGATCATGGTGGCGCCTCCGCCAGCTCGCGGGGAGCATCGAGGACAAGCAGCGCACGCTCGCCGAGCGCATCGCGGCGCTGCTCCACGTCGCCCCGGAACTAGCCGACGAGGCGGTGCTCTACCAGCGTTGGTGCGGGATGCGCATCATCGAAGGCTTGGGGGCCTTGGGCTGGAAAGCCGAGGGCGACTACATCGGTGCGCTGTACCTCGCGGGTCACGTTTCGTTCCACAAGGACGGTACCCGTATCGACCTTTGGATCGAGAACCGCGTGACGCGCGAGGCCCACGCGAGCGGATTCCTTTGCGTGCGCGGCGCCGACGCGACGCCCGACTACCTGATCGTGACCCCCGGCGCGGGCGGACTCGATGCGTTCGTGCTCGACGCGACCAAGAGCACCGATGAAGAGGTCGTCGGCGAGAAGCGCCGCTACCTCGACCTCTTGCAGGGCGTCGCGCCAGCGATGATCGCGGGAGTGGTCAGTGGTCCGCGACGTCCGTTGCGCTCATGGGCAGGTGCACCATTCGACTTGGGGCATTGCCGACTGACTACGCAGAGCGGATCGAGCGGTGTCATCCCGATGAATCCGCTCGTCTGGAACCCGGCGCCGCTCTGCTCGTGGCTGTCCGACATCGAACGCCACGCGCGCGCGTGGACTTGACGCGTCGAGGTGCGCGGCGCGCGGATCGGTCGGCGCGAGCGCGGCGCCTCAGCGCTGGAGCGCGCGCATCGGGCGCACGCCGATGGCCTCGTTGGTGAGCTCGGGCGGGCCTGAGTCGCGCTTCGAGG
>JABFRZ010000088.1 GCA_013140785.1 Planctomycetota bacterium
GCCGAGGAGCGCCTGGCCCTGGCCGCGCGCGGCCGGCTCGCGGCGGCGAGCGAGCTGCGCTCCGACCCGCACCTCGAGATGCACACGCGCGGAGGTTGAATGGCTGGATGGCTGGCTGCGCGCGGTCGGGCTAGCTTGGTTCGACCCTCGGGCGGCACAGCTGAAAGTCCACTTGCACCGCCGGCGACTCAGCCCGGATGCGCGCAGAGTGCGCAGTCCTCAGTAGCATGAGCAAGAGTCAGCCAATCCCCGTAAGCCCCCCTAGGAGTCAGCATGTCTCGCACCGCTCGGCCAGGTCTGTTCGCAACCGCGCTCGTGACCGCTTCCGTGGCCCTCTCCGCCCAGGGCGGGCCCGTGAAGAGAGGCCTCGCCACGAATCGGCGGGCGGGTCCGCCCATCGAGCTGATCTCCTTCGAGGGCTTCCCTGCCGGCGCCATCCTGTCGTCAGTCTTCACGACGGCAGGCTCCGGTCCCGTCGCGATCAGGGGCTACAACCCCTTCATCGGTCTCGACACCAATGCCGCGCTGATCTTCGACTCCTCGTTCCCGACGGGCGGCGACTTCGACCTCGGCACTCCGCACGTGAGCTTCGGCGGGCCGGGCATCGGCCCGGGCGGCCGCGCGGGTCCGTTCCAGAACGACGAGCCCCAGGGCAAGATCCTGATCATCGGCGAGAACCTGAACGACTGGGAGGGCGACGGCCTGGTCAACAGCCCGGACGACCTGAACGCTGCGGCCAGCCCGAACGCGACGCTGCTCTTCGATTTCGCGGCCGTCGGTTCGGTGACGATCCTGGGGATCACGATCATCGACGTCGAGGCCTCCGAGCAGCCGCCGATCATCACCTACTTCGACAGCACCGGAGCCACCCTCGGCACGGCCATCGTGCCGGCGACGGGGGACAACGGGGTTGCCGAGGTGGACCTGGGCGGCGTCACCGGGGTGAGCCAGATGCTCATCAACATGCGCGGCTCCGGCGCGGTCGACGACCTGCTCCTGCGCCGGGAGGAGCCCGGGAGCATTGCCTTCGTGCGCAACCTCGTCGGGGTGGACGTGACGCCGGACGGTGGCACCGCGCTGCTCTTCGACCTGGGCTCGACGAATGGCAACACCTACTTCTACGACACCGAGAGCGGCGCGCTCGAGCTGAAGACCACGGTCGGGTCGCCCTTCCGCGACTTCCCGACCGGCATCTCGGGCACGCGGCGCGTCAGCGCCCACCACGGGGATCCGGTCGAAGCCGGTCTGTGGACGGAGGCGGGCGGCTGGCTCGACCTCGGCAACGTCTACCCGCTGGGTTGCGGTGTGGACCAGGGCTCGGCCTGGGACATCAGCGCGGACGGCAACGCCGCGGTCGGGTTGCTCTGGAACGAGTGCAACGGAGTGGCGTTCCGCTGGACCAGCGCCGGTGGGCTCATGCCGCTCGAGCTGCTGGGTGCCAGCTTCCCGGGCAGCACGAATCCCCCAACCAACCGTGCCACGAAGATCTCCGATGATGGCGCGGTCGTCGGCGGCTTCGCGCAGACGGATCTGGTGGATCGCTGGCCCGCGCTCTGGGAGGCCGATGGCAGCGGGTTCCTGCTGCCCGGCGGCGTCTTCCCGGTCGACGCGCCTGGCGAGGTGCTGTCCGTGAGCGCGGACGGTTCGATGGTGGCGGGCATCTGGAACTTCGAGGGCTTCTACTGGACCGAGAGCGCGGGAGTCGTCCCGCTCGGTCTGCTCCCAGGCGCACTTCCTGGCGGCCAGACCTTCCCCAACGCGATCGCCGCAAGCGGCCAGCTGATCTTCGGCAAGGCCAGCCCGGGGTTCTTCGATCCGCCGGTCGTGTTCGTGTGGACCGCCGCCGACGGCATGAGATCGCTCGTCGACATCGCCGTTGCCAACGGAGTCGACATTCCGGCCAACATCACGCTCGACAACATTCTCGCGGCCTCCACGGATGGCTCCGTGCTCGTCGGCTCCGCCTTCGACTTCTCGTTCCGTTCCTATGCCTTCGTCCTGAAGCTCCCGGTCTCGGCCTACGGGCTTTGATCCGAGCCCACCGGCGCTCGACCCCGGATCCGAACCCGTCATGGCCCGAAGAAGCCTCGCGCCCCTCGCCACTCTTCCCCTCGCCATTCTGGCCGCGTGCGCATCCACGCCCACCCGTGAGCGATTCGGTGCTCCCTTGACTCCCCTATCGGCCCGTCCCGTCCGGGTCTCGGAGCTCCTGGCGCAGCCCGAACGTTACGACGGACAGGCGCTGGTCCTCGAAGGCGAAGTCAACGAGGTGTGCCTGCGCAAGGGCTGCTGGATGACGATGTCGTCCGGCGGGCGCGAGCTACGCGTCACCTTCAAGGACTATGGTTTCTTCGTGCCGACGGACTGCCCCGGCAGGACCGTGCGCACCGAGGGACTGTTCACCGTCGGCGAGACCTCGGCCGAGCTCGCGCGTCACTACCTGCACGACGTCGGCAAGGTGGCCGAGGCCGAGGCGATCACGGCGCCTGTGAAGGGCTACACCTTCGTGGCCACCGGGGTCGAGTTCGTCCGCTAGCTCGGCCAGGGGTTGGACGCGGGGCCCGCTGGTCTGGATCGGTCCGCCACGGCCATCGATCGGCGCGCTGAAGAGCTCGAAGACGAGGTTCGCGTTGGGCGGCGGGCTGCGGGGGTAGGGCGCGCCGATCGACGCTCGACGGCTCGTTGAGAGGACCTTGTGAGCCTCCTGGGAGACCGGTCTCGTCACCACGCGGACAAAAGCGACAACCACTACAATTTGTGCCAGGCGAATCTTGAGCCACTACTAATCGTGCCCCTATCC
>JABFRZ010000654.1 GCA_013140785.1 Planctomycetota bacterium
CCATGCGCGTGGGCCGGAAGAAGCCGGGCGTCGCCAGCACGTTGCCGCGCGTCACGTCCTCGACCGACACGTCCGCGAGGTTGATGGCTGTCGAGTGCCCGGCGCGCGCGCGCGTGGCGGCCTCCTGGTAGGCCTGGATGCCGCGCACCTTGCCGCGCTTGCCGCTCGGCAGAACCTCGAGCACGTCGCCCAGCGCGACCGTGCCCGAGACCGGGATCCCGGTCAGCACCGTGCCGAAGCCCTTGGCGCTGAAGACGCGCTGCACCGGCATGCGGAAGACGCCTTCGTCCGAGCGCGGTCGAGTGGCCAGCGCGAGCCGGAAGAGCTCCTGCTTGAAGGCCTCCAGGCCAGCGCCCGTGTGCGCGGACAAGGGCAGGATCGGCGCGCCCTCCAGGAAGGTGCCGCGCACCGCGGCCAGGACGTCCTCGGCCGCCAGCTCGACCAGCCCCGGCTCGACCATGTCGATCTTGGTGAGCGCGATCAGACCGCGCGCGACGCCGAGGATCTGCATGATCGCGAGGTGCTCGCGTGTCTGCGGCATGACGCCGTCGTCGGCCGCGACCACCAGCACCACCAGGTCGATGCCCGTGGCGCCGGCCACCATGTTCTTGATGAAGCGCTCGTGCCCGGGCACGTCCACCATGCCCACGCGGCGCCCGTCGGGCAGATCGAAGCGCGCGAAGCCGAGGTCGATCGTCATGCCCCGCTCCTGCTCCTCCTTGAGCCGGTCGGGGTCGATGCCCGTGAGCGCCTTCACCAGGGTCGACTTGCCGTGGTCGATGTGCCCGGCGGTGCCGATCACGATGGGTTGGATCTCCATGCCCTGCGCGCCGCCCATGGTAGCGTGACGGATCCCGTGACCGTTCCGACCCGCTTCCGCACGCTGCGCCCCTGGCTGCTCGCAGCCTTCGGCCGGCCGGTGCACCGCCTGGCACTGGACGCGGGCTCGAGCTGCCCGAACCGCGACGGCACGCGCGGACACGGCGGCTGCGCCTACTGCGACGTCGAGGGCTCCGGCACGGGCGCGTTGAAGAGCGGGCTCGACCTCGCGCTCCAGCTCGAGCTCGGCCTCGAACGCCTGGCGCGGCGCGAGCACGGCGCGGGCGGCGTGATCGCGTACCTGCAGTCCTACTCGAACACCTACGTCTCGCCCGCGCGCCTGGACGAGGTCCTGGCCGTGATCGAGGCGCGCGCCGGCGCTCCGCTGGTGGGCCTTTCGGTCGCGACGCGGCCCGACACCCTGCCCGAGTGGGCCTTGGCGCGCCTGGCTCGTCTGCACCAACGCCTGCCCGTGTGGGTCGAGCTCGGCCTGGAGGCGGCCGACGACCGCGTGCTCGCGGCCATCAATCGCTTGCACACCGTGGCCGAGTTCGAGGACGCGGTGGCGCGCGTGCGTGGCGCCGGGCTCGTGTGCGTCGCGCACGCGATCCTCGGACTGCCGGACGACGGGCGCGCGGGCGCGCGACGCACGGCCGAGGTCCTCGCCGAGAGCGGCGTCGAGGGCGTCAAGGTGCACCAGCTGATGGTGCTGAAGAAGACGCAGTTCGCGGCGCGTTGGCGCGAGGGCGCGCTGGACGTCTTGGACGCGCCCACCTACGTGGCCTGGCTGGCCGACTTCGTCGAGCGCCTGGGACCCGAGCAGATCCTGCATCGCCTCACCGGCGACGCGGCCGAGGACGAGCTGCTCGCGCCGCGCTGGTCGCTGGACAAGAACGACGTGCGCGCCGCACTGGAAGCCGAGCTCGAGCACCGCGGCACGCGCCAGGGCGAGTTCGCCCCGCTGCGGGCGCGCTGATCATCCCGCTCGGGCGCGCTCAGGGCTCGCGCAGGAACAGGATGCGCCCGCAGGACGGGCACGGCACGAGCTCGGTGCGCCGCGCCAAGCGCACGTAGATGTTGTTCGGCACCGCCACGTAGCAGCCCTGGCACACGCGTCCGTCGAGCTCGGCGATGGCCTGACCCTCGCGCGAAGCCAGGAGCTTCTCGTACTGACCGAGGATGTCGGGCGCGAGCTCGGCGGTGCCGCGCTTCTTGCGCTCGCGCTCCATGGCCTGGGCGCGGTCCCTGGTCTGCTTGGTCTCCTTGTCGATGTTGGCCGAGTACAGCGCGAACTCGCGCTCGAGCTCGCCCACCGCGGCCTGCAAGGCGGTGCGCTCCAGGCTCAGCTTCTCGATCTCGCCGAGCAACCCGAGACCTTCCTCCTCGGCCTCACCGATGTCGCGCTTCAGCGTGCGGATCTCGTGCTGGAAGGCGACGTGCAGGGCCGCGTCCGCGCGCGCCTCGCCGGCTTCGTGCTCGAGCTTGCGCACGCGCTGGCGTTGGCTGGTGGTGAGATCCTCGATCTCCTTCAGACGCACCTTGGCCGTGGTGACCTTCTTCTCGACCTCGGCCAGCTTGTCCGCCTCCACGCGCAGCTTCTCGCGCTTGCGCAGGACCTCTTGAGGAAAGCGCCGCAGCTCGTCCTGCAGGCGAAAGAGGTCTCGGTCGAGGTCCTGGAGGCTGCGGAGGATCGCTAGGGTCTGGCGCAAGTCAGGCATGCAGGGGAGGGGGCGGCAGAGTCTAGTGCGCCGGCCTGGACGTCCGCAACAGGAGCGCGTGAGACGCACGACCGCGAACCGCCAAGAGGGCGCACCCGTTGCTCATCGGCCAACTCGGGCGGCCGACTCCTGCCGGCGCGAGCCGCGCCATGGCGTCGCTACAATCCGGCCGATGACCGACCGCGCTCCCGCCGTCGCACGCGAGCTGTGTGCCTTCCTCGACGCCGCGCCCACGCCGTTCCACGCCTGCCGAGAGA
>JABFRZ010000664.1 GCA_013140785.1 Planctomycetota bacterium
GATCTGGATGGGGCCCCGATCGACGCGCTCCCGCGCTTCGCTGGGCGTGTCCTCGTGGCTCTGCGGGCGCTCCTCGCGCACGCGCTCGGAGCTCGAGTCCTCGACGAGCGGCGCGATCTCTGCCGGCGCGGCCTCTGCGACCGGCAGCGTGGGGCGCGCGCGCGCGAGCAACACGAACCCGATCAGGGCGACCCCACCCACGAAGCCAAGGATCAAGAGACCACGCTTGCCGCTCCGCTCCGAAAGCAGAAGGGCCTGCGGGCGCGCCACGTACACCCGTCCACACTCCGTGCAACGGACCTTTGTGCCCTCGTGCTCCGCGGACAGGTTGGCGCGGGCCTGGCAGCTCGGGCACTGGATCCGCATGCGGCAGAGGAAGATGACGTTCGGGGTTGGGCGGCTCGTCCTATCCCCACCCGGCGGATGAGGGTGCGGCCTTCCAGGCGGAAAACGCGCTTGCAGCAGCTCAGGGTATGCGCTCGCCGCTCTCGGGTGCAACGCTAGCAGCCCACTAGGGAGTCGCGTCGCGCGGCCC
The DNA here is from genome assembly GCA_013140785.1 of Planctomycetota bacterium. GTDB lineage: Bacteria > Planctomycetota > UBA1135 > UBA1135 > JABFRZ01. The sequence continues at coordinate 536 of JABFRZ010000664.1, forward strand.
GCTTCGGGCTGGCTCCTCCATCGGGCAGGCGTTCCGCAATCGGGTAGGCTGCCAGCCCGATGGCGCAGTCCTTCGAGTTGGCGGCGCCCTTCGAGCCGTTGGGCGACCAGCCCGCCGCGATCGCGGCCCTGTGCGGCTGGCTGCGCGCAGGCCACCCGGCCGCAACCCTGCTCGGCATCACCGGCTCGGGCAAGACCTTCACCATGGCCAAGGTCATCGCCGAGCTCGGGCGGCCGACCCTGGTGCTCTCGCCCAACAAGACCCTGGCGGCCCAGCTGTATGCCGAGTTCAAGGCGCTGTTCCCACGCAACGCCGTCGAGTACTTCGTCAGCTACTACGACTACTACCAGCCCGAGGCCTACGTCGCTTCCAGCGACACCTACATCGAGAAGGACGCCAGCCGCAACGAGAACCTCGAGCGCCTGCGCAACAGCGCCACGCGCTCCTTGCTCGAGCGCCGCGACGTCCTGATCGTGGCCTCGGTCTCGTGTATCTATGGCCTGGGCTCGCCCGAGCACTACGCCGAGATGTCGCTCGTGCTCACGCAGGGCGAAGCGCTCGAGCGCGACGCCCTGCTGCGGCGTCTGACGAAGATGCAGTACTCGCGCAACAACCTGGACTTCCGGCGCGGGACGTTCCGCGCGCGCGGCGACGTGATCGAGGTCTTCCCGGCCTACGAGGAGGACCGCGTGATCCGGCTCGAGCTGTTCGGCGACGAGCTCGAGGCCATCCTGGAGGTCGATCCGCTGCGCGGCGAGGTCTTGCGCGCACTGGAGCGCACGACGATCTACCCCTCGGGCCACTATGTGACCCCGAGCGAGCGCTTGGCGCGCGCCATCGAGGGCATCGAGCAAGAGCTCGGGGTGCGCCTGGAAGAACTCGCGCGCAACGGGAAGCTGCTGGAGAAGCAGCGCCTGGAGCAGCGCACGCGCTACGACCTGGAGCTCCTGCGCGCGACGGGCGTGTGCCCGGGCATCGAGAACTACTCGCGCTGGATGGACGGGCGCGCGCCCGGCGAGGCGCCCTTCACACTGCTCAACTACTTCCCCGAGGACTATCTGGTGGTGGTGGACGAGAGCCACGTCGCGCTCCCGCAGGTCGGCGGCATGTTCAAGGGCGACCGCGCGCGCAAGACCACGCTGGTGGAATTCGGCTTTCGCCTGCCTAGCGCGCTCGACAACCGCCCGTTGCGCTTCGAGGAATGGGAGCGCCTGGTGCGCCAGTCGGTGTACGTCTCGGCCACGCCGTCGCGCTACGAGCTCGAGCGCTCGTCCACGCGCGTGGCCGAGCAGATCGTGCGTCCGACCGGTCTGCTCGACCCGGCCATCGAGATCCGGCCCGCGCGCACGCAGGTCGATGACCTCCTGCACGAGGTCAAGGCCACCACGCGCGCCGGCTGGCGCACGCTGGTCACGACCCTGACCAAGCGTTCGGCCGAGGAGCTGACGCACTACCTTGGTGAGCTCGGCATCCGCGTGCGCTACCTGCACTCCGAGATCGACGCGATCGAGCGCGCTCAGATCCTGCGCGACCTGCGCCTCGGATTGTTCGACGTGCTGGTGGGCATCAATCTGCTGCGCGAAGGGCTCGATTTGCCCGAGGTGGCGCTGGTGGCGGTGCTGGACGCCGACAAGGAGGGCTTCTTGCGCTCGAGCACTTCGCTGATCCAGACCTGCGGGCGCGCGGCGCGCAACGCGGAGGGCCGCGTGATCTTCTACGCCGACAAGCGCACCGCCTCGATCGACGCGACGTTGGGCGTGGTCGAGCGCCGTCGTGCGAAGCAGGCGGCCTACAACGCGGAGCGCGGCATCGTGCCGCGCACGATCATCAAGCCCGTGCGCGACTCGATCGAGTCGCTGTACGAGATGGACTATGGCGGAGCTCAGCTCGAGGACGAGCGCGAGCCGGAGCTGGCCGAGGAGCAGGGCTGGGACGCGGGCAAGCTGCGCGGCGAGCTGGCGCGCCTGCGCGACGACATGCTGCGCGCCGCCAGCGAGCTGCGCTTCGAGGAAGCCGCCCGGCTGCGCGACCGCCTCAAGAAGCTCGAGCGACTCGAGCTCGTTCGCTGAAGCGCTCCCGTCGATCTCCGACCAGGTCGTATCTCCGACCAGGCCTCTGCGCCCCGATCGCTCCGAGGCAAAGCTACCGGCAGAAGGTGACTTCGTCGAGCGCGCCGAAGCCGGTCATGTGCACGACCAGCTTGACGACGCGGTCGTGAGCCTGTTCGACGAGGGCGGCCTGACGCGCGTGTACGAGGT
>JABFRZ010000236.1 GCA_013140785.1 Planctomycetota bacterium
GGCCAATTCCTGTGCGAGCGCGCGGCCGAGCGCGGCCTCCGTCGGCCCCGAGATCACGAGCACCGCTCGCCCCGCGTCGGCGAGCGCGCGCGCGAGCTCGCTCCAACGCGCTGCTGGCCAGCCGCGAACGTCGTCGGGCGAGGACAGGTGCAGCAGAACGGGCGCGGTTGCGGCCTGCGGAAGGCGCTGCACGAGTTCGCGCTCACCATGCTCCACCTCGGCCGGGCTCAGGCTGGCGTCCAGGCGCAGCGGCCGTTCGAGGCCGGGGACGAGTTCCGCCGCCAGCGCCTCCATGCGCTGCACGGCATGGCGCGCGGGCGCGCGCAGCGCGGGTGCGTGGACGTTCGCCGTCCACGCGGCCCAGGGCTCACGCCAGTCGGCCCGCGCGGGTGCGATGCGCCGCGGCGCGCGCGAGAGCCAGGCCACCGCGGCGCTCTTCGTGTTGGCCTGCGCATCGACCGTCCAATCGGGGCGGAAATCCACGAGCTCGCGGCGCAGCCGGCGCCAGGCTCCGAACCCGCCGTGGCGGTCGAAGGGCAAGATGCGCGCGAGCCCAGGCAGACCCTCGAGCAGGCCGGCGAACTCGGGCTGGATGGCCCAGCCGATCTCGGCCCGCGGGTAGGCCGCGTGCAACGCATGGAACACACCCAATGCGTGCACCACGTCGCCGAGGTGCGACAGGCGAATGAGCAGGATGCGATCCGGGTTCCGCACGGAGCTCTCGGGCGGGGAGGGTATCCTCCCGAGCACCCGTCCGCGCATGCTGCGCCGCATCTCTACCAAGCTGGTTCTGGCGGTGCTCCTGGCCGTGGTGCTGCCGTTCGTCGCCTTCGCGTTCTTCATCGACGAGCAGATGGCCGGCCGGCTGACGCGCCACGTGGTGCAGCAGGCGCTGCTCGGTCTGGTGAAGGATCTGGCCGGCCAGATCGACTACTTCGTGGACGAGCGTCGCCAGGACCTCGAGCAGTGGGCCGGGGCGCCGCACATCCAGGACGCGCTCGACGATTACCTGACCGAGAAGGGGCAGGCGCGCCTCGAACTCGAGCGTCGCGGGAAAAGTCCGCTCTCGACGCAGCTCACGTGGAACGCCGAAGCGCTGGCGCGCCTGACTCGCCGCGAGGTCTCGAGCGCGACCTACGACTTTGGCCTCGGCAACCGTTGGCAGGCCACGCACGAGTTCAACCGCACCATGGACATCAAGGTGGTCTACGACCTCCTTCTGCTGGTCTCGAGCGACGGGAGGCTCGTGACCTGCAGCAGCCGCTACCCGCGCGGGCCGGTGCTCGGACAGGACTACCTCGAGCGCTTGTTCGTCTTCGATTTCGGGACTCTCGACTGGTATCGGCGCGCACGCGGCGAGTTCGAGGGGGCGGTGGCCGAACCCTTCGTGCGTGTCGATCAGCACGTCTCGCCCTTCCATCTCGGCCCGGACCCCGAGGCGGGCGCGCTCGACCCAGCCTGGAACTACCAACTCGGCTTCGCAGTTCCCGTGAAGGATCCAGACACGGGTGAGGTGCGCGGCGTTCTGTACGCCCTGGTGAACTGGAAGCACGTGCAAGACCTGGTCTCGACCGAGGTCGTCACGGACGCGTTCCGCGGGCACGTGCGCGAGGACCGCGAGCCTTCGCCCTACGCCTGGCTGTGGGCCGAGGACGCGGACACGATCCTGGCGCACCGCGAGCGCGAGCTGTATGGCAAGCGCGTCAGCGCCGAACTCGGCCTACCGCAGCTCACACAGGCCGTGCTCGAGGACGAGGATGGTTCGGGCCTCTATCCCGAGTACACCTTCGGGGGAGAAAAGAAGAACGCTGCCTTCCACCGTTGCCGCGCCAGTCTGGCGGACGGTTTCGGTTGGGTCGTGGGTGTGGGCATCAACAACGACGACATCTTCGCCACGGCGGACGAGCTGCGCGCGCTCCTACTCGGCGGCACGGCGGTCGTGCTGGTGCTTGCGGTGTGCTTGACCTTGTTCATCGCGCGCCGCACCACCGCGCCGGTGCGCGAGCTGCAGCGGCACGCGCGACGCGTGGCCGAGGGCGATCTCGATGCGCGCATCGAGATCCGCTCGCGCGACGAGCTGGGCGCGCTGGCCGAGGACTTCAACCGCATGACGAGCGAGCTCAAGGCCCAGCGCGAGCGCATCGTCAAGGCCGAGAAGGACGCCGCCTGGCGCGAGATGGCGCGCCAGATCGCGCACGACATCAAGAACCCGCTCACGCCCATCACGCTTTCGCTCGACCTGCTCGAACGCGCGCGCCGCGACCAGCACCAGGACTCGGAGGAGATCCTCGCGCGCACCATGGGCCTGATGCGGCGCCAGGTCGAGAACCTGCGCGAGATCGCCAACGACTTCTACGAGTTCACCGGCGGCCGCAAGGCTCATCCGGTCGCGGTGGACGTGGGCGCGCTGCTCGAGGAAGTGCTGCATCTGCACGACGCATGGGCCGTGGAGCGCGGGGTCGCGGTCCAGCGCGAAGGCGCGAGCGCGAGGGTGTGGGCCGACCTCGGCAAGTTGCGCCGTGTGCTCGTCAATCTGGTTTCCAACGCCTTGCAGGCCATGCCCGAGGGCGGTTCCTTGCTGGTGGCCACGAGCGTCCAGGATGGCCGGGTGTGGATCACGATCCGCGACACCGGCACGGGCATCGCCGCCGAGGCACGCGCGCACCTGTTCGAGCCCTACTTCACCACCAAGAGCGAGGGCACCGGCCTCGGTCTCGCCATCGCGCGGCGCGCGATCGAGGAAATGGGCGGCGAGATCGAGCTCGTCGCAGCGCCCGACGGCGTGGGCACGCT
>JABFRZ010000051.1 GCA_013140785.1 Planctomycetota bacterium
GCGTCGAGGCCGGGCGCGCCAGCGGCAGGGTCGCGGGCGAGCTCGGTGGCGTCACGCCCGCGCTCGAGTTCGCGCTCACGCTGGCGGATTGGCGCGTCGCTCCCGCCTGGCCGCCGCTCGACGCCGTGCTGCGCGGCGAATTCGACGGCCGAGCCCTCGCGCTCGAGCGCCTCGAGCTCGGCTACGAGGACGAAGAAGCGGCGCACGTGGCCGGGACGCTGCGCGTGCCGCTGGATCCCGCGCAGCCGCTCGGCCTCTTGCCTGGGTCGGTCGAGCTGCGCCTCGAGCTCGAGACGCGCGATGCGTTGCGCACCCTGCGCCGCGCGGGCCTCGCGCCTGGCCCCAGCGCCATCGGCACGAGCACGACCGGGCCCTGCCGGATGGCGGCCGATTTGGCGGGCGAGTGGCACGCACTCGCGGGCGTGCTCTCGATCGCCGCCGAGGACGTCACGCTGGGCCTCGAGGCCGGCGCGCGGACGTCTGACTTCGCGGCGGAGCTCGAGCTCGGCGAACGCGTGCGCGTGCGTCGAGCCGTCTTCTCGGCTCCGAGCGGCACGATCGCGCTCAGCGGCGAGATCGACGTGGCGCCGGACCTTCCGCGTTGGCTAGACGACCGCTGGGTGCTGCTCGAGGCCCCGCTCGCGCTCGCGGCCAAGCTCGACCTGGCCGACCTGAGCTGGGCCGCCGGGCTTTCGAGCGACTTGCGCCGCGTCGCGGGTCAGGCGGCAGGACGCCTCGCCATCACGGGCAACGTGCTGCGGCCCGCGCTGGCGGGCACGCTCGAGCTGCGCGCGGGCGAGCTGCGCCTCGCCTCGCTCGCCTTCCCACTGCGCAGCGTAGCCGCCGACCTGCGCTTCGAGGGCGAGACCGTGTACGTCGAGCGCCTCGTGGGCGAAGTCGGCGGCGCGCCGCTGTCCGTCGAGGGCACGCTCGAGCCCTTCGGCCCGTACCCGCGCATCGACCTTGCCGTTAAGGGCGAGCGCCTGCTGCTCGCGCGCGACGCGCACCTCTTGCTGCGCGCCGACGCCGACCTCGTGGTCAAGGGCACGCCGAGCCAACTCAGCATCCGCGGCGAGCTGAGGCTGGCCGAGGGGCGCCACACGAGCGAGATCAGTCCGCTCGAGGAGCTTCTGAAGGTCGGCAAGCGCACGCAACCGGCGCGGCCCGCACGTTTCTCGCTGTGGAACACGGAGCCGCTGGCGAGCGCCGAGCTGGACGTGCACGTGGTCGGAGACCCGAGCCGCGCCTTCGAGTATCGCACCAACCTGCTGGCGGCCTCACTGCGTCCCGACGTGTGGCTGCGCGGCACGGGCGCGTATCCCGTGCTCGAGGGACCCGTGTACGTCGAGGAGGCGAGCCTGAGTCTGCCTTCGGGCAAGCTCGCGCTCAGCTCGGGCCTCTTGACCTTCCGGCGCGAGGCGCCCTTGCGACCGGACGTCGCCTTCACGGCCGAGATGCGCGTGCAGCGCCACCAGGTGCGCCTCGCGGCGACGGGCACGCTGGACGAGCTCGAAGTCGTGCTGTCCTCGAGCCCGCCGCTGCCGAGCGACGACCTGTGGGTCCTGGCGCTGACCGGCCAGCTCCCGAGCGAGCGCTGGCAGGACAACAGCTCGCAGGCGATGGAGGCCCTGGCGCTGTTCCTGGCGCGCGACACGCTCGTGCGTTGGTTCGAGCAGGATCCGAGCGACGCCGAGGGCTTGCTCGAGCGCCTCGAGATCGACGTGGGCGCGAAGGCTTCGCATAGCGGACAACCCACGGGGCGCGTCCTGTTCTACCTCAGGCCGGAGAGCCGCCGCTCGGGGCGCGCCACCTACCTCTCGGCCGAGATCGATGAGTACGACCGCGTCAACTACGCGCTCGGGATCGTCTTCCGCCCGCGATGAAGGCGCGTCTCCGGTCGCTCTTCGCCGGCTGCGTGCTCGGGCTGCTCGCGCTAGCCTGCCGCGCGACCGAGACGCATGAGATCGCGCTGCCGTTCGAGCTCGCGCTCGTCTTCGACGTACACGGCGAGAGCGCGCCGAGCGTTTCCATGGCGCGCCTGGAGGAAGTCGTGCGCCGCGAGTTGGCGCGCCTGGAGGTGTCCGTGCCCGACAAGGCCGCTGTGGATGACGCGGCCTTCGCGCTGGAGCTCACCTACCGCCGGCTCGGCCACGCCCACGTGCGCGTGGAGTACACGTTCGAGCCCGGCCCGCCCGGACCGCCGCGCGCGCGCTTCGTGGTGCACGAGGGCCCGCGCGTGCGCGTGCGCGAGCTCGACATCGAAGGTGCGTCCGCCATTCCCCTGGCGAGCGTGCGCTCGAGAATCGGGCTCGCGAGCGGAGCGATCTTCGACGAACAGCTTCTGAGCGAGCGGCTCGGCGCTCTACGCGAGCTCTACCGCGAGCGCGGCCACCTGCGCATGGCCGTCGAGCCGCCCGACGTGGTCTTCGACGAGGCCGAGCGTTTCGACGAGGACGAGAGGAGCGTCGCGCTGCGGATCGTCCTGCACGAGGGCCCGGTATTCCGTGTGCAGGCGCTCGAGGTACGCGGCGGGGTGCCCGAGTTGGCCGCGCTCGAGGCCGAGCTCGCACGCCAGCACGTGGGAAAGCTGTACCGACCCGCGGCCCTGCCGGAGATCGAGCACGCCTTGACCGAGCGCCACCGCCGGCGCGGCCACGCCGACGCGCGCGTGCGCGTCTTGGCCGAGACCGACGAGGAGCGCGGCGACGTGCGCATCGTGGCCACGGTCGAGCCCGGCGCGCGCGTGCGTCTCGCGCACTTCCGCATCCAGGGCAACGCTCGCACGA
>JABFRZ010000516.1 GCA_013140785.1 Planctomycetota bacterium
ATCACGTTCTCCTTCAGTCCTGCGAGCAGATCGCGCTTGCCTGCGATCGCCGCCTCGGTGAGCACCTTCGTCGTCTCCTGGAAGGAGGCGGCCGAGATGAACGACTCGCTCTGGAGCGCGGCCTTCGTGATCCCGAGGAGGACCGTCTTGCCCTTCGCGGGCATCTTGTCGGCCTCGATGAGCGCGCGGTTCGCCGCCCGGAAGCGGATCTTGTCGGCCACGATCCCGGGGAGGAACTCGGAGTCGCCCGGATCGTCCACCTGCACCTTGCGGAGCATCTGGGCGATGATCGTCTCGATGTGCTTGTCGTCGATCACCACGCCCTGGGCGCGGTAGACGTTCTGCACCTCGCGGAGGAGGTAGTTCTGCAGAGCCTCCTCGCCGGAGATCCGCAGGATGTCGTGCGGGACGAGCGGCCCTTCGACGAGCGCCTCGCCGGCTCGCACCCGGTCGCCCCGGTGCACGCGCAGGTGCTTGCCGTGCGGCACGACGTGCTCGCGCTGCACACCCGACTCGTTCACCACCACGAGCGTGCGGCGGCCGCGCCGCTTCTCGCCCAGCTCCACGACGCCGTCGATCTCGGAGATGACCGCCGGGTCCTTGGGCTTGCGGGCCTCGAACAGCTCGCTCACGCGGGGGAGACCGCCCGTGATGTCCTGCACGCCGGCGATCTCGCGCGGCGTCTTCGCGATCATCGTGCCCGCGGTGATCTTCATCCCTTCGCGCACCTCGACGTGCGCCTTCTCGGGGATCGGGTAGAAGGACAGCGGATTCCCGTGCCCGTCCTCGATCACGACCTGCGGGTGCAGGTCGCCCTTGTGCTCGATGATCACGACGCGGCGGACGCCGGAGATCGGGTCCACCTCTTCCTTCATCGTCTTGTTCGCGACGATGTCCTCGAAGCGGATCACGCCCGGACGCTCGGAGAGGATCGGGATGTGGTGCGGGTCCCACTTGCAGAGGACCTGCTTCTTCGCCACCTTCTCGCCCTCGGCGAACGCGAGCGCCGCGCCGGCCGGGATCGAGTGCCGCTCCACCTCGCGCTCCTTCGCGTCGAGGATCAGGATCTCGCCGTTGCGGTTCAGGACGACGTTCTCTTCACGGTCGTTCTTCACGACCTTCAGGTTGTGGTAGCGGATCGTGCCGCCGTACTTGACGCGGATCTCGCTCTCCTCGACGGAGCGCGAGGCCGTGCCGCCCACGTGGAACGTGCGCATCGTGAGCTGCGTGCCCGGCTCACCGATCGACTGGGCGGCGATGATGCCGACCGCCAGACCGAGCTCGACGCCGCGGCCGCGCGAGAGGTCCATGCCGTAGCAAGCTGCACACACGCCCATGACGGCTTCGCATGTGAGCGGGCTGCGCACGCGGATCTTCTCGTACCCGAGCGCCTCGATCCGCTTCGCGACGGGGAGCGAGATGACCGCGCTCTCCTCGACCACGACCTCGTCGGTGATCACGTCCACGATCGTGTCGCGGGCGGTGCGGCCCCGGATCGCCTGCGCGAGCGTGACCTCGATCTTGTCGCCCTTGTAGACGACCGCCTTCGTCACGCCCGAGAGCGTGCCGCAGTCGGGCTCGGTGACGACCACGTTCTGGGCCACGTCTGCGAGCTTGCGCGTGAGGTAGCCCGAGTCCGCCGTCTTCAGGGCGGTGTCGGCCAGACCCTTGCGCGCGCCGTGCGTCGAGCTGAAGTACTCGAGCACCTTCAGGCCTTCGCGGAAGTTCGCCTTGATGGGCTGCTCGATGATCTTGCCCGAGGGCTTCGCCATCAGGCCGCGCATGCCGGCGAGCTGACGGATCTGCTCGATCGAGCCTCGGGCGCCGGAGACCGCCATCAGGTAGATCGGGTTCAGGTACGGCTTGCCGCCGCGGTCGTCGTTGCGCAGCTCCGTCATCATCTCGTCGCCGACGGTCTCGCGAGCGGCCGTCCAGCGGTCGATGATCTGGTTGTAGCGCTCGCCCCCGGTGATGAGGCCGGCGCTGAAGTTCTTCTCGATGCGCTCGATGTCCTTCTGCGCGACGGCGAGGATGTCGTACTTGCGCGACGGCATCTTCATGTCGTCCTTCGCGAACGACAGTCCGGCTCGGGTCGCGGCCTTGAAGCCGAGCGCCTTCACCTCGTCGAGCAGGTTCAGCGTGGCGGCCTTGCCGAGGAGCTTGTGACAGTCCTCGATGACCTTGCCGATGGCGCTCTTGTTCAGGTCGTAGTTGTAGTAGGCCATCCCCTCCGGGAGGATGTCGTTGAAGAGCACGCGGCCGACGGTCGTCTCGAACAGCTTGCCGCCGTCGGAGAGCTCTCCGTCGCGCTCGTTCAGGACCTTGCGGCCCTTCACGCGCAGACGGATCCGGGTGTGGACCTTCACCTTGCCGTGGCCGTAGGCCACGAAGACTTCCTGCATGTCGCCGTAGGCGCGGAGGTTCTTCGTCTCCTCCTCGGCCAGGCGCGCCTTGGTCGAGAGGTACGCGATCCCCAGGACCATGTCCTGCGACGGCGTGATGATCGGGCCGCCGTGGGCCGGCGAGAACACGTTGTTCGTGCTCATCATGAGCGTGAACGCCTCGACCTGCGCCTCGAGGGAGAGCGGGAGGTGGACGGCCATCTGGTCGCCGTCGAAGTCGGCGTTGAACCCGCCGCAGACGAGCGGGTGCAGGACGATCGCGTTCCCCTCGATCAGGATCGGCTCGAACGCCTGGATTCCCATGCGGTGGAGCGTGGGGGCGCGGTTCAGGAGCACCGGGTGGTCCTGAATGACCTCCTCGAGGATGTCCCAGACCTCTTCTT
>JABFRZ010000207.1 GCA_013140785.1 Planctomycetota bacterium
CTCGCTGCAGCGCCTCGTGCAGGAGGACCGCGCCGGGCGCGAGAGCCTCGAGGCGCTGCAGCGAGCGCGCGGCGTCCTCGAAGGCGCCGCTCGCGGATTGCATGTGCACCGCCTCGAACAGCGGCACGCAGCCGATCACGCGCCGCGGATCCGGGGCCGGCGGCGAGAGCGCGCTCGCGCCGGGGAGCTCGGCCGTCACGTCGGCGCCGCTGTAACCGAGGGCGGCCAGGGCCTGCGCCTCCTCCTCGCTGGGCTCATGGGGCTGCCAGGGGACGGCGTTCGCCTCGAGCGAGCGCCGCTGGGCGCCGAGCTCCCTGGCGAGCTCCAACAAGTGCTCGGGTTCGTGCTGGGCTAGATCCAGAAGCTCGCCCGGGTCCGGAAGTGGACGGTATAGCTCGCTGGACACGCGCCCATCGGGACCCAGCGCTCCCGGTGCCTCGACGTACTTCCAGTCTCCACGCGTGATCCCGACCAGCTCGCTCCAGCCGTAGTGCAGGCGTGGGTAGTAGGTTTCGAGGTAGGCACTGCGCTCGGGCTCGAGCCCGGCTTCGCCCCGCAAGAGCGCGGCGAGCGAGCGTCCGGAATGGCGCGAGAACTCCCCGCCGTCATCGATCTCCGCCAGCTCCACCAGGGTCGCGGCCAGGTCCACCAGGCTGACCGGCGCGGAGAGCGCGCGCGCAACGACCCCTGGTCCCGCGAACAGGAGCGGGACGCGCATGGTCGCGTCGTACAGCTGGAGTCCGTGCGTGGTCTCGCCGTGCTCGCCCAGGGACTCGCCGTGGTCCGCCGTCACGACCACCAGCGTGTCGGCGGTGCGCGCCAGGCGCTCGAGCTCGCCGAGGAGCGCGCCCAGCGCATGATCGACGAAGGCGATCTCGGCCTGGTAGGGATCGTCGGGGAAGCGCCGCGCGAACTCCGGGGGCGCGGCGTGCGGTTCGTGTGGGTCGAAGAGGTGCACCCACAGGAAGAACGACTCCCCGGAAGCGAGCGTGGCCAGCCATTCCCTGGCACGCGCGACGGTCGCGTCCGCTCTTCGCTCGAGGAACGCGCCCGGGACCGCGCGCTCCTCCTCCAGGCGGTCGTCGTAGTGCTCGAAGCCCTGGTCCAACCCGAACAGGCGCGAGACCGGGAAGCCGCTGACGCAGGCCGCCGTGCGCCGGCCCGCACGCGCGCAGCTCTCGGCCAGGGTCTCGACCTCGGCCCCCAGGGCGTTGATCCCGTTGTCGCGCAGCCCGTGGTGTGGCGGCGTGCTGCCCGTGAGGATCGAGGCGTGCGCGGGCAGGGTGATCGGTGCCGTCGTGTAGGCCCGTTCGAAGCGCGCGCCGCGCGCGGCCAACGCGTCCAACACGGGCGTGCCCGCGTTCAGACGACCGTAGCAGCCGAGGCGATCGGCGCGCGTCGTGTCGAGCGTGACCAAGAGGATCGAGCGCTCTCGTCCGTCGCGATCACGGGCCCGATCACAGGCTCCCGCCATGGCCGAGCCCAGCAGAAAGAGGGCGGTGCAGAGGCGCGCGTGCAGCGCACACCGCCCCCTGTGTTCTGTCCTGGAAGTACCGAGAACGACCGGAGCCGCGACTCCCTCCCGATGCCCTTCGCGGGGCAAGAGCGCGTCCCGCCGGAGACTCATCGGAGAAGGCGATTGACGGATTCTCGCTGCCCCGGTCAATCTGTCTCCCTCTTGCCGGGTCCCAAGCCGTCCATCCTGCACGTCGACATGGACGCATTCTACGCGTCGGTCGAGCTGCGTGACCGTCCCGAGCTGCGCGGGAAACCGGTGGCAGTGGGCGGTAGAGCGGACAAGCGCGGAGTGATCGCGGCCGCGAGCTACGAGGCGCGCAAGTACGGTGTGCACTCGGCCATGCCGACCGCGCAGGCCCTCTGCTTGTGTCCCGAGCTCGTGCTCCTGCCTGCGGACTTCGACAAGTACACCGCCATCAGCCAGCAGATCATGGGCATCTTCCAGCGTTACACACCGCTGGTCGAGCCGCTCTCGCTGGACGAGGCCTTCCTGGACGTCACGGGTTGCGAGCGCCTGCACGGCGACGCGGTCACGATCGGGCGCGCGCTCAAGGGAGATGTCCTGCGCGAGACGGGCCTGGTGGCCTCGGTCGGCATCGCGCCCTCGAAGTTCCTGGCCAAGCTCGCGAGCGAGCTCGGGAAGCCCGACGGCTTCAAGGTGATCGAGGCGCACGAGATCCGCGCCGTGCTCGACCCCTTGCCGGTTTCGAGGATCTTTGGCGTGGGCGAGCGCACCGCCAAGCGCCTGGAGTCGCTGGGCGTCAGCACCGTCTCGCAGCTCGCCTCGCGCGCGCGCGCGGACGTGATGCGTGAGTTCGGCGCCAGCGGGGCCTGGATCCACGACCTCGCGCACGGCATCGATCCGCGCCGCGTCAACCCGCGCCGCGAAGAGAAGTCCCACGGCCTCGAGCGCACCTTCGAGCGCGACGTCACCGAGCGCGAGGAGCTGCGCCTGGTGCTCTACGAATTCTGCGAGGAGGTCAGCCACGAGCTGCGCCACCGCGGCTTGCGCGGACGCACGGTCACGCTCAAGGCGCGCTACTGGAACTTCAAGACCGTGACGCGCTCGAAGACGCTCGAGCTGCCGGTCAATCTAGGGAAGCGCATCTACGCGGTCGCGCGCGAGCTGTTCGACAGGCTCCCGCCCGGACCGTTGCGCCTGCTGGGCGTGCAGCTCTCGAATCTCACCGACGTGCGCGCGCCCGCGCAGGCCAGCCTGTTCGGCGGGCTCGAGCCGCGCCCGGGCGAGGTCCCCGCGGACGTCGCCGAGAAGAAGCTCGAACGCACGACGCAGGCGCTCGACAAGTTGCGCGCGCGCTTCGGCGCCGGCACCGTCGTGCCGGGCAGCCTGATGTCGCGCGCTTCGCTGCGGGTGCGCGAGCGCGAGGGCGAGCGCGAGAAAAAGGACCGCTGAGCGTCGCCGGCCAGGCCTCGTCCGCCTCAGGGCGCCGCAGGACAGGAAGGAGTCTTCAAGGAGTCCCCCGAGCAGGCCGATACAGCGGATTCCTCCCGGCCCTTTCCTCCGCAAGCCATGCAGTCCGTCCAGAAGCCCGATCACGCGCCCGCCGCGCTCGCCGACCTCGTCAAAGAGTGCACGAGCCTGTGCCAGAGCGCCGAGGCCGCGCTCGGCCACCTGCCGCCCGAGCGCGAGTCGTTCCTGTCCACCAACCTGGGCGACGTCCTGACGCAACTCACGCTGGTGCTGCGCATGGTCGGCCAGGAGCCGGGCGAGAACAAGAAGTCCAAGGAGGAGCGCAAGAGCTTCCTGCGCAAGCTCTTCAACCGCAGCCAGGTTCAGGAAGAGCACCCCTTGGGCGCGCCGCGCTTCGACGTCTCGCGCCAGGGGCTGCAGGGCAACTCGAGCACGGTAGCGATCCCCGAGCTGCTGAGCTTCCTGTCCTTCGGGCGCAAGACCGGAGTCCTGTGGCTGGACACGCCCGAGGAAAACTTCCTGATCGGCCTGGTGGACGGCCATGTCATGCACGGGACCAGCGACCATTCGCCCGAGGGCATGCGCCTCGGCGAAGTCCTGGTCGGCCTGGGCTATCTCACCAGACGCCAGCTCGAGCGCTTCCTCGAGAAGAAGGGCGAGAGCAAGGAGACCGTCTCGGGCGAGTTCCTGGTCAAGAACGACATGATCAGCGAGGAAGAGCTGAAGAGCGCGCTGCGCCACCAGATACAGCAGCTGGTGCACCGGATGCTCGCCTCGAAGGCCGCTATCTTCCGCTTCCGCGAGGGCATGGAGGTGCTGCTCGCCCACCGCGTGAACATCGACATCAACCAGCTCCTACTCGAGAGCGCACGTGTGCACGACGAGGCGACCAACACCGGCCTGCGCAGCGGCGCCGCCGCGCGCACCTGGGAGTCGTGGCAGGGCGAGCTCTCGGCCGAGGTCACGGCCGCCACCGGCGCGACGCCGCTCCCCGCGAGCGCGGTTGCTGCGCCTCTGGGTGAGAAGGTCGCCGAGAGTCAGCCGCAGCCCGCCGCCACGGCGAGCAGCGGCGAAACGCGCCCGCTCGAGAAGAGCGGCTGATAGCCCGACCGGGCTAGCGACTACTGCTTGCCGGCGGGCAGCGCCTCGCCCTTGGCGAAAGACTCTGCAGCCGCCGTGAGCAGCGCCGCCGCCTCGGCTCGGTCGGCGAAGCCTTGGCAGGTGAGCGTGCCCTTGCCTTTGTAGTTCTCGAACCACGTCTGGAGGATCGAGCGGATGCCCGGGTAGTGCTCATCGAGCTCGGCCAGGGTCGTGGCCTTGGCGAGCGGCGACTCCACGGTGACGGCGATCAGCTTGTCGTCCTTCTCGCCCCTGTCCTGCAGCCGGATCGCGCCGAGCACGCGCACCGGAACGAGCGTGCCGCGCGGCAGCGCGGGCCCGAGCACGAGCATGTCGAGCGGATCACCGTCGCCGCCGAGCTCCTTGCCGAGCCTGGTACGCGGCACCATGCCGTAGTTGCAGGGGTAGCCGAGGTACTTCACGTGCCGCGGCTGCGCGTCCTTCATGTCCCAACGCATCACGCCGTCGGACTTGACCTCCCACTTCTCGCAGGCGCCGGCCGGGATCTCGACCACCGCGTTCACGAACCCGCCCTCGACCTCGGAGGGATAGTCGCGCAAGAAGTTCCTGGGCGAGCGGATCGTCAGGTTGTCCGCGAAGCTCAGGCCCTCCGCCAGGGCCACGCTCGAGCGCGGAAAGGCGGCCGGAGCGCTCACTGCACAGTGCGCCCGGCGGACAGCGCGGATTCCGGGAGGTGTACGACGCGCTGCGGGAAGGGGATCTCGATTCCCTCACGGTCGAAGCGCGCCTTGAGGCGCTTGATGAACTCGTGCACGAGCTCGGCCTTGTCGGGCAGGCGGGCGCCGCGCAGCACGACGCCGAAGTCGATCGAGGAGGCACCGAAGGCGTGGAAGCGCACCTGCGGCGCGAAGCCCTTGACGGCGCTCGGCAGCGTCTCCTGCAGCTCACGCGCCACCGCGAGCGTCACGGCCTCGACGCGCTCGAGATCGGCCCCGTAGCTCACTCCGACCGTGACCACGATGTTCTGCTCGGGCTCGGGCAGCGAGTAGTTCTTCGCGATCATCTCCACCAGGCGCGCGTTGGGCACGATCACGAGGTTGTTGGCGCCCTCGCGCAGCTTGGTGGCGCGCCAGCCGATGTCCACGATGAAGCCCTGGGTGCCGTTCTCGAGCTCGACGAAGTCGCCGATGCGCATGGGCTTCGCCAGCGTGATGTGCAAGCCCGCGAACAGGTTCGAGAGCGTCGGCTGCAGTGCCAGTGCGACCGCCAGCGAGCCAACCCCGAGCGCCGTGAGCAGCGGCTTGATCTCGACTCCGAGGTTGTCGAGCACGAGCAAGCCCCCGACCACCAGGATCACGCCGCGCAACACGTTGCGCGTCAGGCTGGCCGAGACGAAGGCCGCGCCCGCGCGCGCGGTGGCGCGCTCGACCAGGGCCGTGACCAGGTTGGCGGCCACGAACGAGAGCGAGAGCATCAGGAGCGCCGCGGCCACGCGGTCGATCCGGGCGTGGTGCACCGCGTCGAGCGGCGAGCCGCGCACGGCCAGCACCACCCCGCCGAGCACGAACCACACCGGGATGTGGCGCTTGACGGCCTGCACGATCAGGTCGTCGAGGTCGGTCTTCGTGCGCCGGCTGAGCTGCGCCATCTTGCGCACGAACACCGACTGGAACAGCAGGCCGAGCGCCACGGCCACCGCCAGCACGAGCGCGGGCTGGATCCACAGCTTCAGGTCTTCGAGGCTCATCGCACGCTCTCCGTGGCGCTTCCTGCGCCGATGCGGGCGGTGACAGTAGGGCGCGAGCACGCGCCCGACAAGCGCCACGTCGCGCGCCGACGGCTGCTTCGAGATTGATCGAAACTCGAGCCCCGGGAACGCGGTCGTCGCTGCTCGAGGTCAGAACCACCAGTGAACGTCCGAGAAGTCGTCCGCATGCTCGAGCGCGAAGGCTGGCGGCTCGTCCGGCAGAAGGGCAGCCACCGGCAGTTCAAGCATCCCTTCCGGAAAGGCGTCGTTACAATTGCCGGCAGGGATGGCGGAGAACTGCCGCTCGGCACCCTCCGCAGCGTCCTGAAACAAGCCGGCATCCTGTGATGAAATTCCTGGTCGTGATCGAGAAGAGTCGGACGGGGTTTGCGGCGTATTCACCCGACCTGGAGGGCTGCGTGGCGACCGGTCGGACGCGCCGCGCGACCGAGACCGCCATGCGCTCGGCGCTGGCGATGCACCTCGAGGCGCTGAGGAAAAGCGGAGAGTCGCTTCCGGTGCCGAGGAGCACTTCGACCTACGTCGAGGTGCGGCCTACTGAGGGCAAGGGCAAGCGCGGGTAGGTGCCGTCAAGGGAGGCAGTTCCCGGGAAACGCGCGAGCCCCGGCGACCGTGGGGCCGTCGGGGCTCGGGTTCGTTGCGCGCAGCGCGTCAGTGATTGTCCGTGACGTAGTGCATGAAGCTCATGCCGATGTCTTCGAACTGGTGCTGGCGCGGGACCTCGATCGCGTCCTTGATGCAGACCTGCTCGCACAGCTTGCAGGACACGCAGTTCTTGTCGATCACGAAGGCGATCTGCGAGGTCTGGGGCAGCGGGTGGTTCGGGTCCACGTGCACGCCTTCGGCCGGGCGCATCTCGAGCGCCTCGAACGGGCACACGTCCACGCAGAACTCGCAGCCGGTGCACAGCTCCTCGTGCACCACGGCCTTCGGGATCTGCTTGGCCTTGATGCGCGCCACGGTCACGTCGCGGCTGTCGTCGATGGCGTCGAAGGGGCAGTAGACCCCGCACACCGAGCAGTTGATGCACAGCTCGGGATCGATGTAAAAGATCTCGCCGCTCGTGATCGCGTTGGTCGGGCAGACGCGCTCGCAGATCGTGCAGGCGGTGCACTTGTCGGTGATGAAGTGCGCCTTCCACTGCCAGGTCTCCTGCACGACCGGGTCGGTGAACAACACCACCTCGAGCTTGCCGTGCGCGTCGTAGCGCGTGGCCATGCCGATGAAGTCGTGCTCGAGCTCGAGCGTGTTCACGAACTGAGCCGGGAAGGAGCGCGTGGTGTGCGTCAGCGAGCGCACCTTCGGCTCCGTCAGCCAGCCGGCGACGAGGAGCGCGCGGCCGGAGAGCTGTACGTGGCTGCGGTACAGCGGCATCTCTTCCGGCAGCCCGAACTTGAAGCGGTTCTGCACGGCCGGGACGCGCGTCGGGAATTGGTAGGTCACGAGCACGTGGCCGTCCTTCTGCTCGATCGCGAAGTCGCGCCCGTAGCGCCGGTCGCGCTCGGTCACGTCCTCCTCGACCCCGCGCCAGCGCGCCCACTCGAGCTCCCAGCCCGGCACCTCCTCGAGCTTCCCGACTTCCTCCGCCGGCGGCAGCTCGCCCGAGAACTTGATCGCGGCGGTCGGGCACACGTCCACCACCACCCTGGCGTTGTACTTGTCCCACGGGTGCGTCTCGTGGGCGTGCGCCTTCTGGTCGCCGCCCATGTAGAAGACCTCGGGGAAATCCTGGCAGCACGCATCGCAGGCGATGCACAGCTCCGGGATGACCCAGAACTTCTCCGCGGTCTTGACGGTTTCCTGGATCGCGCTGTCGGCCATGGATGGTTCGAGGTCGAGGAGTGGCGGCGTCGAGGAGTGGCTTCGAGTCGTGGCCCGGAAGGCTGCCGTGCGGGAGAGATTCGACCGGCGAAGGATAGCGGCCGGAGCCGAGCCTTCAACGGCACTCCGGAGGGGGCGGCCGGAGCCTTGTCATCTTAGAGGAGGGGCGCCAGGCCACAAGGCCGGCGCGGGCGGTGGGACGATCGAAGCGGCTCGGGTGCCAACCCGATCTGGGAAGGACTTTCCCGGGCAATGAACTCCGCGGTTCACAGCGCGGCGTGCGCCCGGCAGCATGCGCTCCACTGAAGGTCCCGCTGAATCGACGGCATCCATCGAGGGCATCCCCGACGCGGCCGAGGCCGACAGCGCGCGTTTCTGCGCGATTCCTGGGATAGGATCGACCTCGCCGACACGGAACGGGTGCCATGAACACACGCGTCCCGATCGACTCCGAGGCCCTGTTGGAAGAGGTGAGCTGGGTTCGTGCACTGGCTCGGCGGCTGGTGTGGGACGTGGAGGCGGCCGAGGACGTGGCTCAGGATGCGCTGGTGGTGGCTCTCTCTGGATCGCAAGCGGAGCCGCGCGCGTTGAGGCAGTGGCTGGGGGCGATCGTGCGCAACCTCAGTCGCAACGCCTTGCGACGAGAAGGCAGGCGGGCGCGGGTCGAGACGCCCTTGACGGAGGATCCGGCGCTGCCCTCGACGCTCGAGCTCCTGGAGCGGGCGGCGACGCAGCGCGCCCTGGTGGGGACCTTGCTGGAGCTGGAGGAACCGGATCGCTCGGTGCTCCTGCTGCGCTACTTCCAGGAGCTCTCGAACGAGGAGATCGCGCGGCACTGGGGCGTGAGCGCCTCGACCGTGGCCACGCGTCTGGCGCGGGCGCACGCGCGCCTGCGGGCCAAGTGGCTGGCGCACAACGGCGGCGATCGGCGCACGGGTTTGGCGGCGCTGGCGGCATTGGCCCACGGAGCGACCGAGAGGGTACCGGCTCCCGCGGCGGAGCTGGGGACGGGTGAAGCGGTGCGCACGGGTCTCGTCGGCGCGCTGCAAGCCGCGGCGCTCGTGAGCGTCCTCGCGGGCGCAGCCTGGTGGTTGCGCTCGGCCTCGGCTCAGGAACCGGAGCCGCTCGCGACGCGCGCGTTGGGGCCCGTGGGTGGTGCGGCGGCGCCGGCGCTCCCCTCCGCGGCCGCCTCGCCGAGCGACC
>JABFRZ010000014.1 GCA_013140785.1 Planctomycetota bacterium
CGTGCAGCTCGAATGGGCCGACGATACCCTCGGCTCGGACACCGAGTTCGTGCGCGCACAGCTCGAGTTCACGCGCCTCGTCCGGCTCGGCGACGAGGACGTGCTGGCGGCCTCGGTGCGCACCGGCGTGATCGCGCCCTTCGGGAGCACCGACGAGCTCCCGCTGCCCGAGCGCTTCTTCAACGGCGGCGAGAACTCCGTGCGCTCCTTCCAAGAAGACGAGCTCCTGCCCGCGGGCGCACTCGGCGATCCCCTGGGCGGCGAGGCCGCCACCACGCTCAACCTCGAATGGCGCCGCCTCCTGACGGGCAACCTGGCCGGCGCGCTCTTCATCGATGTCGGCAACGTCGCCCTCGAGGTCCAGGACTACCTCGCCTTCGACGGCCTGCGCACGGGCCTGGGCGTCGGCCTGCGCTACCTGCTGCCGATCGGGCCCGTGCGCGTGGACCTCGGCGTCAACCCCGACCCGAAGGACGACGAGGACGAACTCGTGCTGCACTTCTCGGTGGGCCTGCCGTTCTAGATGCCGACTTGCGCTTCGTCGAGCTGGCGCTCACGCCGCACCGGCCGATGCGTAGGCCGTGCCCGAGCCCGCGGCCGGACTCGGGTCCTGAACGTGCCGCCACGCACGGGTAGAATCCGCCGCCCTTCATGACGCACCGACCGCTCCTTCTCGCCGCCCGCCTCATCGCACTCGCGCTGCTGGGTGGCTGCTCGGGGGGAAAGAAGGGGCCGCCCAACGTGCTCCTGATCTCGATCGACACGTTGCGGCCGGACCGGTTGGGTTGCTACGGGCACGAGCGCGAGACCTCGCCCACGCTGGATGGGCTCGCGAAGGCGGGCGTCCTGTTCACGGACGTGACCGCGGCCTCGCCGTGGACGTTGCCCTCGCACGCCTCGATCCTGACCGGACGCTATCCGAGCCGGCACGGGGTCAAGGACCACGTCAATCACCTGCGGCGCGGCGTGCCGACGCTGGCGAGCGTGCTGCGCGGCAAGGGCTACAAGACCATGGCGGTGGTGAACTCCCACAACCTGTCGGAGCGTTACGGGCTGAACCGCGGGTTCCTCGCCTTCGAGTATCTCGAGGAGCAGCTCGCCGACGGCTCGATCCCGAGCCGCGGCCCGGAGATCCTGGAGAAGGCGCGCGGCTGGCTCGAAGCCGAACGCACCGGCCCGTTCTTCCTGTTCCTGCACTTCTACGACGTGCACTCGGACTTCACGCCGGGCGAGTCCTATCGCGAGAAGTTCGTGCGGCCCTACGACGGGACGAAGGACGGCGCGATCGACGGCACGACCGAGCAGCTCGCGCGCATCCGCAACGGGGTCGGCGAGATCGACGCGGACGGCGTGCGCTTCCTGCTCGACATGTACGACGCCGAGATCCGCGAGCTCGACGACCTCTTGGGCGAGTTCCTGGCCTGGCTCGCGCAGCAGGGTCTGGCCGAGAACACGCTGGTGGCGATCACCTCCGACCACGGCGAGGAGTTCATGGAGCACGGCTCGCTGCTGCACGGGCGCACGTACTTCCAGGAGGTCATCCGCGTCCCGTTGCTCCTCTGCGGCCCGGGCGTGCCGGCGGACCTTCGCGTCGCGACGCCCGCGCACCAGGTGGACATCGCTCCGACCCTGCTTGCGCTGGCCGGGGCGGACATACCGAAGGGGCTTGACGGGCTCGACCTCTCGGCCGCATGGCGCGAGGGCGCGCTGCTGCCGCAGCGCTTGCTCTTCGCCGAGGCCGACCACAACAACCAGGAGCCGGACGTCGGGCGCATGGTGCGCACCGCGGGCCAGAAGCTCCTCTACAACCGGCTCACCGAGGCCGTGCAGCTCTACGACCTCGAGCTCGACCCGGGCGAGTCCGCCGACCGTGCCGAGGTCGAACCGGAGTCGGCCGAACGCCTGATGGAGAGTCTGCGCGCCTTCCTCTCCGGCGAGCAGGAGCGCGAGATGATCGACGCGCCCAGCGAAGCCGTGCAGGAGAGCCTGAAGGAGCTCGGGTACTGAGCGTGCGGGCGCTCAGAGGCCGCCTTCGGCTTCCTTCTCGGAGTCCTTCTCGTCCGCGGGCTTCTCTTCCTCGCTCTTCTTCTCGCCCTCGTCCTTCTCGTCTTCGCTCTTCGCGTCGCCCTCGCCGCCCTCGGCCTTCTCCTCGGTCTTCTCGGCCGGCAGCGGCTCGGCCGCCGGCGCGCTCGGTTCCGCCACGGGCTTCTTCGGGCGCGGGCGGATGTGGGCGAAGTAGATCTCCTTCTCCTTGTCGTAGACGAGCTTGCCGTCCACGACCGCGTACTGGACGAAGGTCTGGTAGTGCAGGACGTCGCCGTCAGTGACGATCGCGTCGCAGTCCTTGCCGACTTCGAGGCTGCCCACGCGGTGGTCGATGCCGAGCACACGCGCCGGAACGATCGTCATCGCCGCCAGGGCCGCGGCATCCGACAGCCCGCCGCGCACGGCGAAGCCGGCCTCGACCGGCAGCGCCAAGAGGTCGCGCCCGGCGGTGCCGACGAAGTCGATGGTGGTGCTGTCGGGGCGCACGGCGATCTGCACGCCGCTCTGGTGCAGGCGCGCGGCGTTCTCGATCGAGGAGCCACCCGCGCGCACGAGCTGCTCCTCCTTCGGCATGCGCCGGCGCGGGGTGAGGATCGCGTAGGCGCCGGCGCGGCCGAGCTCGTCGGCCACGGTCCAGCCCTCCTCGCAACCCTCGATCACCGGTCGGAAGCCGAACTCCTGGGCAAAGCGCGCGATGCCGAGCAGCTCCTCGCGCTGGCTGGCGCGG
>JABFRZ010000208.1 GCA_013140785.1 Planctomycetota bacterium
CTCCGGCGTGATCTCCACGCAGCCTTGGCTGCGCACGCTGCGCTTCTCTCTTCCCACGATGTAGACGCGGAAGGCGTGCCCATCCGGCCCGCGCGCCGCGGCGAAGACCTCGCCCGGCCCCGCGAAGTCGAGCAGCTCGACGCCCTCGTAGACGAGGATCGCGACGTTGCGCGGCGGCGCGGGCGCGCGCGGCGCGGCGGCCGCCAGCTCCGGGGCGACGGGTGTGTGGCAAGCGAGCAGAGGCAGGAGCCAGGCGAAGGAGAACGTGGGGGACATTGCGGAGGGCTTGTTCGGACGAATGGGGACCTGCACTCGTCTCCGGACGAAGGGCGCCGTTCCTCCCGGCAAAGCGGGGATTCGCCGGTCAGCCCGGGCCGAGGGCAGCTCGACTACACTCGAACGAATGTCAGGCCATGCAGAGCGCGAACTCGATGAGAACGACCCCGAGGAGCGCGACCGGACCGAGCTGGCCTTGCAGGATGCCTGGTTCCGCGCGCAGGGCCTGACCGGCCCGACGGTGCTCGAGATCCACCCCGAGGACGAGATGGCGCGCCTCGACCTGCAGAAGACCGCGCCCGAGCGACGGCGCACGTTCTACATGCGCACCGGGTACGAGGCCGTCCGCGTGCTCGAGCACGCGCTCGCTGCCGCCGGGTGCGAGCTCGCGCGCGGCGCGAGCCTGAGGGCCGCGATCGACCGTCCGGCTGGGCGCTGGTGGAGGGCTACGTGCGCGTGCCGGTGGGCGAGGCGCCGCTCCGCAACATCGAGATCCTGATCGACGGAACCCGGCGCGAGGCCTGCGCCTTCGCCCCGCATCCGTTGTCGCTGCCCGAGAGCGAAGGCGGCCGCCACTTCATCCAGACCGACTGGCGCGTGCAGGGTCCGGCGCGCGAGCTCCTCGCGGGCGCGCACACCCTGGCCGCCGTGGCCACGACCGGGAGCGGCGCCGCGAGCTGCTTCGAAGTCGCGCTGCTCGCGCGGGTCCCCTATCTGTTCTCGGAAGGCTGAACCGTCACCAGGCCGAGGTCGCTCAGGAGCTCGCGAGCGAGCTGGAGCTGCTCCGCACGGACGGTCACCAGCACGCCGTTGATCCCGTATAGGTTGCCCAGGTTCTCGTTCAGCAGCCAGGCCTCGAGGCCGTGACCACGGAGGGCCGACCAGGCGCGCTGGGCTTCCACGAGTGCGCCGCCGTAGGCGACCGCGGACCCGGAGGGATTGGCCATGCCGCTGATTCTACCGCGCTCGAGCCCCGAACCGGGCTGACCGTGGTCAGGCGCCGCGCCTTCAGGTCTCGCCCTGCGCGTCCAGCCCGGCCTCGGCGCCATCGCCGAGGCGCACGAGGACCTCGCGCACGCGCTTCAGCAACGCGGCCTTGATCTTGTAGATCTGGGCGGCGGTGAGGCCGGTGCGGGCGCTGACCTCGGCCACGGAGAGTTCCTGCACCAAGAGCAGCTCGAACACGTGGAAGCGCTCGGGGTCTTCGGCGCGCCGCACGCGTTCGAGCGCATGGCGCAGGTGCTCGGCGCGCCACTCGCGTTCCCACAGGAGGTCGGGCGCGGAGCCTGCGTCGGCCAGGCGGGAGAGCTCGACCGACTCGTGCGCGCGCACGCGCTTCGCGCGCACGAGGTCGATCACCTTGCCGCGCGCGAGCGCCTGCAGCCAGGCCTGGAACGAGCCACGCATCGGCTGGTATTCGAAGCTGGGCAGCTTGCGCGCCAGGACCTCGAGGCATTGGTCGCGCACCTCCTCGGCGTCGGCGCGCGCGAGCCCGTGGGCGCGCGCGTAGCCCTCGAGCAGCGGCGCGTACAGCTCGAAGAACTCCTCCCAGGCCTCGCGGTCGCCGGGATCGCGCACGCGGTGCAGGAGCGTCTGGCGCGTGCCGCTCACGGCCGCTCCTCGGCGCCCGCGGCCGTGCAGCGCAGGAGCGCGGCGCGCGTCTCCGCGGCGTCGCGCTCGTCGCCGTTCTTCTCCGCGATCGCCAGGCTCTCCGTGAGCAGCGGCACGGCTTCGCGCGTGCGCTCGGTGCGCTCGAGCAGCTGGCCCAGGGAGAAGAGCGTGCGCTGGCGCACCGGGCAATCGGCGCCGTAGGCGCGACAGCGGATGTGCAACGCCTCGCGCAGCAAGGCCTCGGCCTCCGCGTGCCGTTCTTGGTCCGCGAGCAGCCGCGCGAGGCCGTTCATCCAGCCCGCCAGCTCGAAGCTGCCGTCGCCGCGGAAGCGTCGCAGGAGCTGGAAGGCGGCGACGTAGGGCCGCTCCGACGCGCCTGCGCGCTCGAGCACGTCGAGGACGCGCTCGACTTCGAGCGCCTCATCGGGCCGGGTCGTGACCCAGCGGCGCAGCTCGAACACAAGCGCGCGCCGCCCGAGCTCCTCGGCGCTCTCGAGCTCGCCGCGTACCTGGGCCAGCTGCGCGCGGCGTCGGAGGATCTCGGAAGTCAGCTCGTCGCCGTAGAGCTCGCGCGTCAGCTCCTCGGCGCGCGCCAGCGGCGCCTCGGCCTCCTCGAAGCGTCTGCGCGCCTGCAGAAAGCCGGAATACAGCGTCAGGCATTCAATGAGCAGCGGTTCGCGCGCTCGGGCGCCGCCCTCGCCAGCGTTGCCCTCATCCGCGTTGCCCTCGTCCGTGCCGCGCTCGAGGAACAGGAGTGCCGCCGCGAAGTGCTCGGCCGCCTCCGAGCCCTCGCTCCAGCTCGCGAGCCGCGCCAGGGCCAGGCGCGTCTCGGCCACCTCGAGGTGCTGCTCGCCGAAGCACGCGCGGAAGCGCGCCAGCGCCGAGT
>JABFRZ010000102.1 GCA_013140785.1 Planctomycetota bacterium
ACGTCCCCGGCGGCGGTCCCCATCCGGGCGACGCCGAGGTCCCGGGCGGCACGTGCTGGCTCGGCGCACGCCCCGGCGGCGGATTCGTTTTCGACAACGAGCAGTGGGCCCACGCGGTCGAGCTCGCGCCGTTCCGGATCGCGCGCGCGCCGGTGACGCAGGGCGAGTTCCGCGTCTTCGTCGAGGACGGCGGCTACGAACAGCGTGCGCTGTGGAGCGCGGAGGGCTGGGTCTGGCGCAGCGCAGCGCAGGCGCACGATCTCGTTTGCTGGCCCGTCTACTGGCGCCGCGAGCCCGACGGTGGCTGGTCGCGCCGCCGCTACGACCGTTGGGTTCCGCTCGAGCCGCACCTGCCCGTGCACTTCGTCAACGCGCACGAGGCCGAGGCCTTCTGCCGCTGGGCCGGACGGCGCTTGCCGAGCGAGGCCGAGTGGGAGTGCGCGGCCGGGCCGGCGCGCTACCCGTGGGGCGACGAGCCCCCCAGCTCGGCGCACGCCGAGCTCGACCTCTGCGCGGACGAACCCTGCGAAGTCGGCGCGCATGCGACCGGCGACAGCCCGCATGGGCTGCGACAGATGCTCGGCAACGTCTGGGAGTGGACGGCCACGCCCTTCGGCCCCTACCCGGGCTTCGAGCCCGGTCCATACGCCGAGTACTCCGCGCCCTGGTTCGGCAACCACCGCGTGCTGCGCGGCGGCGCCTTCGCCACGCGCGCGCGCCTCTTGCGCAGCACCTGGCGCAACTTCTACACGCCGGACCGGCGCGACGTCCTGGCGGGCTTCCGCACCTGCGCGCTCGACTGAATCGGCCACCACCGGAGAGCGCGAGTCCGAGCACCGCACCCAGTGTTGACACACTGCTTTGTCCCGTGGCCCGCGCGTTCGATTAGCTTGGGCCGCCATGAAGTCTCCCGCGCCTGCACTCGCGCTGTTCGCGTCGCTCTGCCTGCACGTCCAGGACTCCTCCGGCGGGTCCGCCTCCGCTTCCTCGTCGGCCACGAGCACGTTGGCGCCGGCCGAGGTGGTGCGCTGGCTCGCCGAAACGGCCAAGCCGCTGGCTACGCTCGAGGGCACGGGGAGCCTCGCGGAACTCGCGCCGCTGCGCGACATCGTCGGCGACGCGCGCATCGTGGCCATCGGCGAGGCCACGCACGGCTCGCACGAGTTCTTCGCCTTCAAGCGGCGCGCGCTCGAGTACCTGGTGAGCGAGCTCGGCTTCACCGACTTCGCCATGGAGACCGACTGGACCCAGGCTCTGGTGGTGAACGGCTGGGTCGAGCACGGCCACGGCGACCTCGAGGGCGCGCTGCGCAACCTGTCAGGTCTGTGGCGCACCGAGGAGTACCGCGATCTGCTCGTGTGGATGCGCGCCTGGAACGCAGAGCCCGCGCACGCGCGCAAGCTGCGCTTCCACGGCCTCGACCTCGGGCAACCCGCGCTCACTGCGCGACGCCTGCAGGAATACCTCGCGCGCGTCGAACCCGAGGTGGCCGAGAGCGTCGCGCCGGTGATCGCGAGCCTGGGTGGCGGCGGCAAGATCGATGCGGGCGACCTCGATGGCTTGCTCTCGCTCTTCGACGAGCTGCGCGAAGGCTTCGTCGAGCATTCGAGCGAGGCCGAGTGGGCGCTCTACCGTCAGCACGTCACGATCCTCGGCCAGACCCATCTCCAGCGCCAGAAACCAGGCAACGACGGCACCTCGTGGCGCGACCGCTGCATGGCCGACAACGCGCGCTGGATCCTGCGTCAGCGCGGCGCGGGCGCGCGCTTGGTGATCTCGGCCCACAACGGGCACGTCTCGCGCGCGGGCCTGACCGAAGTCGAGGGCTACGGCACGATCGAGAGCATCGGGCGCGCGCTGAGCGCCGACGCCAAGACGGCCAAGGGTGAGGAGCTCGCGATGGTCGTGATCGGCACCGCCTTCGCGCGCGGCGGCTTCCACGCCTACGGCAACGGCCTGCGCGCGTTCGAGGTCGGCGCGCCACGTCCGGAGAGTCGCGAGGCAGCCTGCGTGGCCGCGGGCCTCTGCCTCGCGCTGCTCGACCTTCGCTCCGCCCCCGCCGACGGCCCCGTGCGCACCTGGCTGGACGAGGCACGCCCGCTGCGCTTCGTCGGCGGCCAGTTCGACGACACCTGGCCCGAGCAAGGCGCCGACGTGCAGCCCTCACGCCTCGCGGCCGAGTTCGACGCGCTCTTCTTCGTGTCCGAGGTCACGCCCTCGCGCCTCTTGAACCCGCCGAAGTAGGCGCCGGTCTCCCCAAGCGACACGGGCATGCCCCTCAATCACGGCTGCGTCTATCACGACCGCGTTCGGCCGCGTGATGCGGGGACGAGCGTGCTGGCCTATCACGTCGCGCACTTTTCGCACTCGAATGAGGCGGCCTGGCGGCGCTCGATCGAGGAGGGTCGGGTGCGTGTCAACGGCCACAAGGCTGCGGCCGAGGAACGCCTAGCGTTCGGGGATCGGCTCGAGTTCGAGCGCGCCCCGTGGAACGAGCCGCGCGCGCCGCTCGCCTTCGGCGTGGCGCACGAGGACGAGCACGTGCTCGTGCTCCTGAAGCCGGCCGGGCTGCAAGTGCTGCCGGCGGGGCCGTTCCACGAGCACACGCTCGTGCGGCTCGTGCGCGCGAGCTCTCCCGTA
The DNA here is from genome assembly GCA_013140785.1 of Planctomycetota bacterium. Lineage (GTDB taxonomy): Bacteria > Planctomycetota > UBA1135 > UBA1135 > JABFRZ01. Next base: position 2,641 of record JABFRZ010000102.1, read on the forward strand.
CGGGCCGAGAGCTCGCCGGTGCACCGCCTCGGGCGCGGCACCTCGGGCCTGATCCTGTTCGGCAAGACGAGCGCCGCGCGCGCCCCTCGCGGAACTGACGCGCCAGCCCGGCGCGCGCGGAAGACC
>JABFRZ010000300.1 GCA_013140785.1 Planctomycetota bacterium
CTTCCGTACGTCAGGGCATGGCCGCACCATTGCACCCGCTCGCCCGACCGCAGCCCGCGCTCGTCGAACGGCTGCCCCGCGCAGGTGGGACGCGCGCCGCCGCCCAGGAAGAGCATGCGCGGAGGGCGATCCCAGACATGCAGCTCGTCTCCGCCAGGCCCGGCCTCCGGGCCACCGAGGCGGATGTCGGCGCCCGCTCCACCCACGCGCGTCAGGCCCTCGTTCAAGGGCGCGCGGCGCGACCCGCTCGGCCCCTCGATATCGAGCCAACCCGAGTTCACGAGCAACTCCGGCGCGAGAAAACCACCTGGAACGTCGAAGCACTCAAGTCGAAGTCTCCCGCGGCACTATAATGGGCGCACCGCGCCGGGGCACAGCCTCGAGGTGTGCCTCGAGGTGATGCCTCGAAGCGCTGGCACGGACCGAATCCCACAAGCATGCGCATAGGACTCTCGCAGACCGCCCGGATGGAGCAGCGACTGATGCAGTCGCCGCAGATGATCCAGGCCATGCAGATCCTGCAGCTCTCCTCGCTCGAGCTGGAAGAGCGCATCGAGCAGGAGATCGCCGAGAACCCCTTCCTGGAGGTCAAGGAGGCCGGCGAGGCCGAGGAGGGCGCGGGCGACAATGGCGCCAAGCAGGCCGAGGAAGGGCGCTCGGTCGAGAGCCTGCTGGAGGACCTCGAGCGCTACGAGCGCGATGCTCCGCCGCGCACGCGCGGGTCGGCCGAGGAGGCCGACAAGAAGTTCGAGGCGATGAACAACACGCCCGCCCACTACCACAGCCTGGGCGATTCGCTGCTCGACCAGATCGCGCTCTCGGGCTTCGACGAGCGCCGCCGCACGATCGCCGAGTACTTGGTGTACTCGCTGGATGCGCGCGGCTACCTGCCCGACACGCTGGAGCGGCTGGTCGAGGCGAGCGAGATCCCGGGGCTCACCCTGGGGGAGCTGGGCGGCGTCTTGGCCGACCTGCGCGTCGCAACGCACCCGGCGCTCGGCGCCCGCGACCTGAAGGAGTGTCTGCTCCTGCAGATAGAGCCGATGGGCGTGGACACGCCCTTCCTGCGCTCCCTGATCGCGGAGCACCTCGAGGACATCACGACCAATCGACTGCCGCACGTGGCGCGCGTCACCGGGCATCCGCTGGAGGACATCAAGCAGGCGATCGAGACGATCCGCATGCTCGACCCGAACCCGGGCCGCGACTACGGCGAGTTCCCGGCCGAGACGATCCACCCGGACGTGGTGGTCGAGGAGCTCGACGGTCGCTTCGAGGTGCGTCTCACGCGCCAGGGCGTGCCCGACCTGACCGTCAGTCCCGCCTATCGCGACATGCTCAACCGCTCGGGCGGGGCCGAGGCCGTGCGCAAGTGGATCAAGCAGCGCCTCGAATCGGCGCGCTGGTTCATCGATGCCGTGCACCAGCGCCAGAGCACGCTGCTGCGCATCGCCTGCGCCGTGTTCGAGCGCCAGCACGGCTTCCTCGACCAGGGCATCAAGGCCATGGTCCCGCTGCGCATGCTGGAGATCGCCGATGTCTGCGGCGTGCACATCTCGACCGTCAGCCGCGCGGTGGCCGGCAAGTACTCCCAGACTCCGCACGGCATCCTACCGCTGCGCTTCTTCTTCTCGGGTGGCACCACCAAGGCCTCGGGCGAGCAGACCAGCCAGGCCTCGATCAAGCAGCGCATCAAGGAGCTGATCGAGAAGGAGAGTTCGAAGGATCCCTACTCCGATGACGCCCTGGCCGAGCTCCTGAAGGAAAAGGACGGCATCACCATCGCGCGCCGTACGATCACCAAGTACCGCAAGGCGCTCGGGATCGCCTCATCCAACCAGCGCCGCGTGTTCTGATCTCCTGTCGCCGGAAGTCTGCGCAGGACGCGACGATTTGGAGAGCGCACCGCGGAGGCGCGGAAAGCGCGGAGATTCCCGGAGAGGAAACCCACGAAGGGGCGCTTCTCCTCCTTCCTTCCTCTCCTCCCTTTCCTTCTCCTCGAGGCTCCGCGTCCTCCGCGCCTCCGCGGTCCCCTTCTCTTCTCAGTTCGCGCGGCCCTGGAACTCGCCCGTCTCGGTCGCGACCTTGACCTGGTCGCCCACGGTGATGTGCAACGGGACCTTGATCTTGAGGCCGGTCTCGAGCACCGCGTCCTTCTTCACGCCCGAGGTCGTGTTGCCCTTGACCGCGTTCTCGGCCTCCTTGACGACCAGCGTGACCTGCGGCGGCAGCACGACGCCCACGGGCGTCGCGCCGTGGAAGCTGACCTCGACCTGCGTGTTCTCGCGCACGTAGAGCATCTTGTCGCCCACGAATTCCTCGCTCAGCTCGAACTGCTCGTAGTTCTCGCTGTCCATGAAGATGTAGTTGCCGCTGCCGCTCTCGCGATAGAGGTACTCGACCCGCTTCTTGTCGAGGTAGGCCACCTCCAGCACGTCGCTCGAGCCCAGGCGCATGGCCGAGGTCGAGCCGCTGGTCAGCGACTTCGTCTTGATGTTGATGATCGCGCGCAGGTTGCCGGGCGTCTTGTGCTCGTACTCGGTCACGAGCAAGAGGTCGCCATCGTGCTGGATCACCTGGCCCTTGCGGATCTCGGTAGCTCGAACGCCCATGGGGAGAGACGGGTCTGGGGAGGAACGGGGCGCAGACGGTAGCAGGCCGAGCATCGACCCGGTAGGTCAGCGTTGCGGGTCGCCAGGCGCGCGCGTCACGTAGACGTGCACGTCCAAGTCGCGCGGCGTGAGGGGTACCTCGAAGCTCGCCACGCGCACGCATTCCTCACGCAGCAAGCGCTCGAACTCGGCGCGCCGCTCGCCCGAGGTCGGCTGCAGCGTCCAATCGTCGAGCTGGGCCGCGTTGATCACGAGCCAGGTGCGCCGGCCGTAGCGGGCCCAGTCCATCGGCAGGCGCGAGCGCCAGTCGTCGAGCCAAGTGACCGCGCTCCATTCGCGCAAGCGGGACGAGGATGGATTCAGATAGAACTCGGCCACCGGTGCGTCCATGCCGAGCACCAGGTCGCGCGCGCCCTTGTGCTCGAACACGTAGGCGTAGGCCTCGCGCCAGCGCGGCCGGTCGCCGTGCCGGACGAGGAAGTACAGCCCGGACTCCACCAACCCCGGCATGGCCACGAGCAGGGCCAAGAGCACGAGACGCAAGCGCGCGGCCAACGTCTCGCGCGGGCCCGTGCGGACGGCGAGCCCGAGCGCGGCGACCATCGCGATCCAGGGCAGGAGCACGAACACGTACTGCGCACTGACGCGCACGAAGCCGGAGGCCAGGGCGGCCGCGGCGAGCGCGAGTACGGTCGCCACCAGCGCGACGAAGCTCTCGCGCTCGCGCCAGCGGCGGAGCGCTCCCACCAGGAAGGCGAGACCCAGCGTGGGCGTGATCAAGTATCCGGCGGTCTTGGCGAAGTGCAGCGGGCTGCCCGTGCCCTGGCGCGCTTCCCAGACCAACCAGGCCCGCAGGGCCCAGCCCGAGCCGAGCACGAGCGCCACTAGCCCGGCCAGGCTGAAGATGCGCCAGGCGCGCGCGCGCGCCGCATCGCTCGGGACCCAGTCGAGCCAGCGCGCGACCCAGGGCACGCACAGCAGCGGCCCCACGAGAAAGGCCGCGCTCGGGTGCGTCGCCGCGGCCAGCGCGAGCAGCAAGAGGCCGAGCGCCGTGCGCCAAGTCGAGCCGCCGAACAGCCCACGCAGGAGCGCGCCGCCGCCCACGAGGGCCAAGGCCTGCGCCAGGGTGTAGAAGCGCGCGTTTTGCGACCAGTAAAGGTGCCAGGCCGAAGACGAAACGAAGAAGGCCGCCAGGGCCGCGGCGCGCGCGCCCACGAAGGGCCAGAAGGCCCAGGCGGTCGCCAGGATCGAGACCAATCCGAAGAAGGCCGCCGGCAAGCGCAGCCAAGCCTCGTCCGGGCGTCCGTCGGCGAGGCCGTAGAACCAACCGAACAGGCGATAGCCGACGGGGTTGACCTCGCCGCGCCCGTCCACGTCCGCCAGGGTCAAGGCCTCGTCCAGCCACAGGCTCCAGCTCGAGAGCGACGCGAAGCGCAACGCCCCGAGCCCGAGCGCAAGGCCCAGGAAGGCGAGCATCAGCGGATCCCGCGCGCGCGTCTCGGGACGCAGCGCTTTCGCCGCGGAGGGATCAAGGGCCGAGCTCACCGCGCCCGAGACTTCCATAGCCCCGCGGGGTTGTAAACTCTCCAGGCCGCCCGCGGCACACTTCTCACCTCGAACCCGCCGCTCCATGCGACCCTCGCTCCTCGTTCCGGCCCAGCTCGTCGCGCTCCTCCTGGCGCTCGCGGGCGCCGCCGGCTGCGTGAGCATCGCCCCGCCCGGAACGTTCCTCGCCAGCGAACCGCCCGGGGCCAGCGTCCTCGTCGATGGCCGAGATTCGGGCTGGGTCACGCCTTGCACGATCGCGCTGGACGAGGACGAGATCCACGTCGTGCGCGTAGCGCTCGAGGGCTACGCGCCGCGCGAGGTCGTTCTGAACCCCGACCGGCGGCTCCTGATCGCGAGCTGGGATCAGGCCGTGAGCGGCGTGAAGAGCACCTTGCGCTTTCCCACGCGCATGCCCGCGGGCCAGTTCCTGTTCCCCTTCCGAGAGTTCCAGACGCTCGCGCCCGGACGGGTCTTCGTGCGGCTGCGTCCGGAGCCCGCGCCGTGAGGCGCGCGGTCTTCCTGGACCGCGATGGCACGCTGGTGGACGAGCTCGGGTTCTTGCGCGACCCCGCGGACCTACGCCTGCTGCCCGGCGCCGCCGAGGGCCTGCGTCTCTTCAATCGCGCGGGCTGGCTCGCGATCGTGGTCACCAACCAGAGCGGCATCGCGCGCGGACTCTTCGACGAACGCCAACTGGCCGAGGTGCACGCGCGGCTGGAGGCCGAGCTGGCGCGCCGCGACGCGCGGCTGGACGCGATCCTTTACTGTCCGCACCACCCCGACCACGGCCGCGCGCCCTTGCGGATGACGTGCACGTGCCGCAAGCCGGCGGCGGGGATGCTGCTGGCGGCGGCCGAGCGCTTCGCGCTCGAACTCGGCGCCTGCTGGACGGTGGGCGATAGCCTGCGCGACCTCGAGGCCGGTCGGCGCGCGGGACTGGCGGGCGGAATCCTGGTCCTGACCGGCAAGGGGCGTGACGAGCTGGCGCGCGCCTCGGCCGGCGCGAGCGTGCTCACGGCCGCCGACCTGCCGACGGCCGCGCGCGCGATTCTCGCGTCAACGCCAGAAGCTGCGCCCGATCAGGGCAGATAGCGCGCGAGCTTGTTCGAGAGCGCGCGTGCCAGCCACGGCGGCAGGCGCGACCAGGCCTTGCGCAGCACGGCCGTGCGCGGGTTCGAGGGCGTGAAGTTCGGCGGGTGACGGTCGCGCACGAGCAAGAAGCGGTAGTTCAGGGGCCGCGGCTCGAAGCCCTGGTGGCGTTTGAACTCGTAGGCGCCCGAATCGACCCGGCTGCGGCAGAAGTCGAAGCGCTTGAAGCCGCGCTCGACGGCCCATTCCTGCAGCGCCATGTACATGAAATTGCTCGCGTTGTGGCTGCGGTCGGCGCCCGGTTGGGTACCCGCGTAGTAGGCGATCAGCGTGTCACCGTATGCGAACGACATCACCGCCGAGAGCGGCACGCCGCCCTGCCGCACGAGGTGCACGAAGACTTCGCGCTCGAACTGTTTCAGGATGGACTTGAAGTGCGCGGGCGGCAGGCCGGGCGAGCCGAGCTCGTGCTTGTTGAGCAGGAACATGCGCTGCAGGTCGTCCAGGTACCAATGTCCGCTGGAGAGCTCGAGGCGGTGCTTGTCGCGCGCCTTGCGCGCCTCGGCGCGCGCCTTCTTGGGCATGCCCGCCAGCACTCCGGCAGGATCCGACGGCAGCGCGCGCACGAAGGTGGCGTACAGCGCGCTCGGCACGAGCGCGAGGCCGGGATCGTCCACGCAGCGCAGCTCGACGTATCCGACGCCGAGCTCGCGGCCCAGCACACCGGCATGCTCGACCAGGGCGCGCTCGAGCGCGGGCTCGTCGGCCAGCGGTCCGCCGTAGGTGGCGTAGGGCATCGAGATGAGCTTCTGCGCCCCGAGCGGGCCGTGACACAGCATCAGCGGCAAGACGCCCACCAGCTGGGAGCCGCGCCAGGCGCACAGGTCGAGCGCATCGTGTCCGTGCACGCGCTCGACCATGCGGCGCCACCCGGAGAGGTGGAAGAAGGTCCCGCGCGGGTGCGCGCGCACGTAGGCGTCGCGGCGCGCATCCTCGCTGGCGAGGCCGGCGCGCAGGACGAGCGCGGGCGCGGGCTCGATCCCGACCGCGCTCAAGCTTCGGACTCCGCGTCCGCGCCGCTCTCCGACGTGGGCAGGCCCTCGGCCTCGTGCACGCTCTCGATGCGGTACTCCTTCAGGTTGCGGGCCTGGCAGAAGATGATGATCTCCCCCACCAGGCCGAAGCCGAGCACCTGCACGCCGAGCACGATCAGGAGCACGCCCAAGAGCAGCAGTGGCCGGCCCGAGAGCGGCCGGTCGAAGCCGAACTTCTGGATCGTCATGTACAGGCAGATGGCGATCCCGCTCAGGCTGAAGAGCCCGCCGATGGTCCCGAAGAAGCGCAGCGGCTTGAGCGTGAACTTCGTCAGGAACATCACCGCGAGGATGTCCAGGAAGCGCCGCGTGTAGATGCCCACGCCGAAGAAGCCCGTGCCGCCCCACTCCTTCAGGTGGCGCACCTTGACCTCGACCACACGGTAGCCCTGGCGGTAGGCGATCACCGGCAGGTAGCGGTACATGTCGCCGTACACGGCCACGTCCTCGAGCACGTCGCGCCGGATCGCGCGGAAGTAGCAGTTCAGGTCGTGGAACTCCATCCGGATGATGTACCGGATGACCAGGTTGAAGGCCGAGGATTGCAGGCGGTTGAGCCACGGGTCCACGCGTGGGCTACGCCAGGGCGTCACGAAGTCGGCGCCATCGTCCAGGGCCGCCAGCATCGTGCGAAGCTCGACCGGGTCCACCTGCACGTACTGCGGCGAGGTCACCAGGTAGCGTCCGCGCGCGCGCTCGACCGCGGCCGAGAGGCACACCGATTCGCCGAAGGCGTTCTTGAAGCTGATCGAGCGTATGCGGCTCGGGTAGTCGCGGCGCAGCTTCTGCACTTCCTCCCAGGCGCGCCCGCTCACGCCGTCGAAGACGAAGATCAACTCCCACGAGCGCTTCTCGCGCAAGAGCTCGGCGCCCAGGGCCTCGGCCACTTCGCGCACCTCGGCCGCGGCGCTGGTGACCGGGACGACCACCGAGACGTCGAGCTCGAGCTCCGGCCACACCCCGGTTTCTTCCAGCGCCGGCAGGGTGTGCTCGGCGTCTGGAACGGCTTGGGTCTCGCGCGCGGTGGACATCGGAGTGACGGGGTGACTCTTTCTGCTCACGCTCTCAGTGCAGCTCGTTGAGGATGCGGTCCAGCGTGCTGCGCCGGTGCATGCCGCTGGCCTTGACCGCCAGCTCGCCCAGCAAGCCCAGCAGCGCGAAGTACACGAAGGCGCTGAACAAGAGACACAGGATCGTCACCACCGACATCTCCCACTCGCCGAAGCCGTTGAAATCCAGGGAGAACAGCGCCACCACGGCGAACGCGAGTGCGCAGGCCAGCGTCAAGAGCGAGATCGTGCCGAAGTACTGGATCGGTCGCTGCGAGAACTGCGACACGAACTTGATCGCCATCAGGTCGAGCACCACGCGCGTGGCGCGGCCGAGGCCGTACTTGCTCTGCCCGAAGCGCCGGGGGCGGTGGTTCACCACGAGCTCGCTGATGCGCGCCCCGCTGCCGGCCGAGAGCAAGGGCAGGAAGCGGTGCTGCTCGGCGTAGATGGCCATGCTCTTGATCAGCTCGCGCCGGAAGGCCTTGAGCGTGCAGCCCGTGTCGTGGATCGCGACCCCCGTGACCCAGGCGATGAGGCGATTCGCGAGCAGCGAGGGCAGGCGCCTCAACACAAAACCGTCGTTACGCTTCTTGCGCCAGCCCGCGACGATGTCGTAGCCGCGCTCGAGCTCGCGCACGAGCTCGGGAATGTCGGCCGGGTCGTTCTGCAGGTCGCCGTCGAGCGTCACGATCACGCGTCCGCGCGCCACGTCGAAGCCGGCCGCCAGCGCGGCCGTCTGCCCGAAGTTGCGCCGGAAACGCACGACGCACACGCGTGGGTCTTGTGCGTGCAACGCGAGCAGTCGCGCGCGGCTCCCGTCGGTCGAGCAATCGTCGACGAAGATGATCTCGGCTTGCCGGCCGGTTGCCCCCATCGTGGCCAGGGCGGCCGAGATCTCCTGATGGAGCACCGGCAGGCTCTCTTCCTCGTTGAAGACGGGGATGATGATGGAGATCGCGACCGGCGGATGCATGCGGCGGGAGGAGGCGTGCGACTACCGTAGAGTGTGGCTGCGCCGGATCCAGCCGCGAAATCGCGGCCCCGCGGGGGCTGCTGCGCGGGCCGCGTGGCTACGATGGGCGCGCACCATGGTCGAGCACGAGATGGTCGAGCACGAGCGCGAGAGCCAGAAGCAGACCTCGCGCCGCGTGCTCCTGGTCGGCGCCGGCCACCGGGCCCGCGCGGTGGGCGCCGCGCTGACGGCGCTCTCGGCCCTGGACGCCGAGGGTGAGCGCAGCTTGGAGCCTTGCCTGGAGTTCCCGCTGGCCGACCTCGAAGAGCTGCTGACCCAACGCGCGCTGCAAGGTCTGCTC
>JABFRZ010000266.1 GCA_013140785.1 Planctomycetota bacterium
GCTTCGTCAGGCTCGGCGAGACGTGCTCGGCGGCCACAGAGGCCGCCTGCGCCGCCTCGCTGTCGCCTTCCTCGCCTCCGCCCCGCCCGCTTCGCCTCGCAACGCGCTTTTTCCGACACGCTCTGAGTCGCGCTCTCGGCCGCGCGCTCAGGCCTTCGGCCCGTCCACCAGCGCTTCGAAACGCTCGCGCTCGCGTTCGAATTCGCCGCGCGTCACGAGCGACTCCGCATCCACGGCGCGATCGACGGCCAGGACTCCGTCCAGGTGGTCGAGCTCGTGCTGGAAGAGCTCCGCCTCGGCCGGCGCGAGGTCACGCCAGGTTTGCTCGTGGCCACGCTCGTCCTCGAAGGCGATCGTGATCGAGCGCGCGCGCCGCACTCTCACGAGAACATCGGGGAAGCACAGGCAGTCGTCCCACAGCGTGAAGCTCGCCTCGCTGCGGGCCGTGATGCGCGGGTTGATCAGCGCGCGCGGGCCGCGGCCGAGGTCGAAGGCCACCAGACGCAGGCGCACCCCGAGCTGCGGCGCCGCCATGGCGCGCCCGAAGCCGTGTTGCGCGCGGAAGGCCCCGAGAGCAAGGTGCAGGCGCGCGAGCACGACCCGAACACCCGCGGCGCGCGCGTCGGGGACGGCCTTCGAGGGCCAGCGCAGGCGCGGGTCGCCGAGCTGGAGGATCTCGCCGGGAGCCTGAGTCGTTGTCTCCTGGGCCGTCGTCCTGGATTCCATCCCCCGTTACAGTAGCGAGCGCATGCAGGAATTGCGCGGTGACGAGCTGCTCTCGGCGCTCGAGTCGGGCGAGGCGCGCGCGGCCGAGCCGCTCGCCGACGGCTCGTGGCGCGTGAACGCCTGGGTCAAGGCGGCGATCCTGGAGCTGTTTCGTTCATGCACGGCGACGGAGATCGGAGGCGAGCGCGAGCTGTGGCCCTTCGTGGACAAGCTCGGCGTGCGCAGCTTCGATCGGACTTCGGGAGTGCGCATGGTGCCCGGCGGAACCGCGGTGCGGCGCGGCGCTTTCCTGGGCTCGGGCTGCGTCCTGATGCCGCCCTGCTACGTGAACATCGGCGCCCACGTCGGCGCCGGCACGATGATAGACAGCCACGCGCTGGTCGGCTCGTGCGCGCAGATCGGCGCGCGCGTGCACGTCTCGGCCGCGGCCCAGATCGGCGGCGTGCTCGAACCCGTGGGCGCACGCCCGGTGATCGTCGAGGACGAGGTCCTGGTGGGCGGGCAGTGCGGCCTGTACGAGGGCGTGCTCGTGCGCCGGCGCGCCGTGCTCGGCGCAGGCGTGATCCTGACCGGCTCGACGCGCGTCTTCGACCTGGTGCACGAGCGCGAACTCGTCGGCAGCGACGAGGGCCCACTCGAGATCCCCGCCGGCGCCGTGCTCGTCCCGGGTACTCGTCCGGTGACGCAGCAGCGTCCCTTCGACCTATGGGCCACGCACCGCCGCCTGCACGTCGCCTGCGCGCTGATCGTCAAGTACCGCGACGAGCAGACCGACGCGAAGACCGCGCTCGAGGACGCGCTGCGCTGACCGTCGCCGAGGAGCGTCAGTGGACGACCGTCACGGTGCTCGGCGGCTTCGGCCCCGACTTCGTGGGCGCCGCAGGAGCCACGGGCACCCTGAGATTGCTCTCGTAGATCTCGGTCACGTTCTCCGTGTCCTGGTCGGCGCTGTAGACGACGCGCCGGCCGTCGGGGCTGATCTCGAAGTTCCACACGTAGCCGCGCGCCACCAGGGGGCCATTGAGCTTGCGGCGGGTGCCGCCGCGAACCGGGATGGCGTAGAGCTCACGCCTATCGTCGGCTTCCTGCTCGGCGACGTAGACGACTTGCTGGCCATCCGGGCTGAGCGCGAAGCCTTGGACCGAGCCCCCGGCCGGCAGCGGGGAATTGAGCTTGGTCACCTTCCCGCTGCCGTTGATGCGCCGGCTGAAGAGCTCGTATACATTCTCGACCTCGTCGTCGGCGAGGAACACGGCGTTGCGGCTGTCGGCGCTGAAGCGCACCGTCTGGATGGAGATGCCGCTTCCTGGGGCGAGGCTGCCGTTCAGCTTGACGCTCGCTCCGCCCGTCGCGAGGACGCTGTAGAGCTCGAAGCGGTCGTTCACATCCTGGTCGGCGACGTACAGGACGCGCGTCGAAGCGGGGCTGAACGCGAAGCCCTTGGAGCCGCCGGAGATGCTTCCGCCCGACACGAGCGCACCGTTCAGCTTCACCGGGCTCCCGCCCGTGAGCGGGACGCTGTAGAGCTCGTAGCGAGAGCTCACCTCCTGGTCCGCGACGTAGGCGACGCGCGCTCCGTCCGGAGCGATGTCGAAAGACCGCACGCCCCCTCCCACGATAGGGCCATTCAACTTCACGGGCGTGCCGCCCGCGATCGGGACGCTGTACAGCTCGACACGCATGTCGACGTCCTGGTCGGCCTGGTAGACGACGCGCGAGCCGTCCGGGCTGATCACGAATGGCGCGCCGCTGGACGGCCAGAGCACGTCGCCATTGGCGACCAGGGGCGCGTTCAGCTTGACCGGCGCGGAGCTGCCGTCGAGCGGCACGCTGTAGAGCTCGTACCTGCCCGCGACCTCCCGGTCCTGGAAAAAGACCACCCGGTTGCCGGTCGGGCTGATCTCGAACGACAGGATGGCCTGGCTCAGGCTCGGCGACGGGCTCGTGAGCGCGAGCGTGCTCGAGCTGCCGTCGAGCGTGACGCGGAAGAGCTGCTCGTTCGCGCGGCAGACGGCGAAGTCGCTGTCGGGAGCGAGCTCGAAGCCCAGGAATCCGCCGGGCACGAAGACCGGCCAGGAGAACAGGAGCAGCGGCGCCGCGGAACCGTCGGCGGGCACGCTGTAGAGGCGGCCGATGCCGCTGTCGATGTCGGTGTATGCGAGGCGCGAGCCGTCCGGAGTGAGGGGCAAGGAGAGAATGGCGTCTCTCCACACGAGCGGACCGCTGAGCGAAATGGGGGATCCCGAACCGTCCGCCGGCACGCTGGAGATCTCGGTGTTCGCGCCATCCAGGGCGTACACGACCCGCGTCGCGTCGGAGGTGAACGCGAGGCAATCGACGCGGAACGGGGGCGGCGTCGGCGCCATCGGACCGTTGAGCTTGACGAGTCCGGGAGCGCCATCCAGCGGCACGCCGTAGAGCTCCCCGATCTCGTCGGTGTCCTGGTCGGCGATGTAGAAGACGTGGCTGCCTTCGAAGCCCCAGCCCTGGCCCGGCGAGACGCTCCCGCCGCTCACCAGGGGCGCGTTCAACTTCACGGGGCCCGCCGAGGCATCGACCGGCACGCTGAAGAGCTCCGTGATCGTCTGGCTCCCGACGAACGTGTCGAGCGCGAAGACCGCCCGGGCGTGATCCGCGCCGAAGGGTGCGGACGAGGCCAGCAGATCGTTCGAGTACGGATGGACCGCGGCCGAGACCAGCGGGCCGTTCAGCTTCAGGACCGCGCCGGAGCCGTCGGCCGGCACGCTGTAGAGCTCGAGCACGCCGTCCGTGTCCTGGTCGGCGACGTAGACGACGCGCTCGCCGGCCGTCACGCGTGAGACGCCGTGGACGCCGGCGACGTCGCCGCCCGCTACCAGCGCGCCGCTGAGCTTCTGCGCGGCGGCCGAGGCGTCGATCGGCGCGCTCCAGAGCTCGAAGACCTCGTCGTCGGTCTGATCCGCGAGCCACACGACGCGCGCTCCATCGGCCGTGATGTCGTACGAGCCGTAGACTACGGTCCGATCCGCAGCGAGCGCGGGGTGGAGACGCACCGGAGCCGTCGAGCCGTCGAGGGGCACGCTGAAGAGCTCGAAGACGCCGGTGCTCGTGAGCGCCAGATGGACCGCGCGCGTCCCGGCGGAGCTGATGCGGAATTCCAGGCCGAAGGGGGAGAGCGGCGTGGGCGTGAGCCGCAGCGGGCCGAGCGAGCCGTCGATCGGCACGGTCCACAGGTGTTTCTCCACGACGGGGTTCGACTGCGACTCCACGAAGACCGCGCGTGTCCCGTCGGCCGTGAGCTGGAACTCCGTCACCTGGTTCGAGGCGGGCAGGCTCGTGAGCTGGGTCGGCGCCGCGGAGCCGTCGAGCGGGACGCTGAAGAGCTGGCGCGGGGCGATGTACACGGCGCGCCCGCCGGCGCCGAGGTGGAAGTGGTGCACGCCCGGGGGCCCGCTCACCGTGCCGCTCACGCGCACCGCGCTCGTCGAGCCGTCGATCGGCGCGCTGTAGAGCTCGAACCTGTGCCACATGTCCTGGTCGGCCGCGTAGACGACGCGACTCCCGTCCGCCGAGATCTCGAAGCGCTCGACCCCGTCACCCACGATCGGCCCGCTGAGCCTCACCGCGCTCGCGCTGCCGTCGATCGGCGCGCTGTAGAGCTCGGTCTTGAGCGGGTGGTCCTGGATCGCGCGATACACGACGCGCGTTCCGTCCGGGCTGATCGCGAAGCCGTGCTCGGCCACGCCGCCGTACTTGGTGAGCGCGCCGTTGAGCTTCACCGGCGCCGAGCTCCCGTCCGCAGGCGCGCTGAAAAGCTCGACCACGCCGTAGCTCTCCTCGTCCGCGCGATAGACGACCCGCGTTCCGTCGGGGCTGGTGAGCAGCTCCCGCACGTCGCCGCCGCCGGGACCGGGCGGCGGCGCTGTCACCAGCTTGTGGCTCTGGGCGAACAGCGGAAGCGCCAGCAGACCTCCGGCGACGAGGGTCCGGGCGAGGCGGAGCGACCAGCCGGGAACAAGCGTGCGCATGGCAAGACACCCGATCTCGAAGCCCAGGAGAACGATCCCAGGGTAGTCCGACCGGAAGACCGCCGCCAGATCTCCGCCGCTCGAGACCCCGCCAGGGGCCGCCGCCGCTATCGGCCCGCCAGCACCGTGTCGTTCACCAGGCTGCGCACGGTGCGCACGATGCGCTCGACCGAGAAGCCGAGCTTGTCGTACAGCACGTTCGCCGGGGCCGAGCCGCCGAAGCGGTCGAGGCCGATCGCGACACCGCGCTCGCCGATCCAGCGCGTCCAGCCGAAGGTCGCGCCGGCCTCGATCGAGACGCGCGCGCTGAGCTCGGGCGGCAGGACGGAAGCGCGGTAGGCCTCGTCCTGCTCCTCGAACAGCTCCCAGCTCGGCATCGAGACCACGCGCGCGCCGAGCTTGTGGGTCGCGAGCTCCTTCTGCGCCGCGAGCGCCAAGCTGACCTCGGAGCCGGTCGCGATCAGGAGCGCGCGCAGCGCGAGTCCAGCCGGCGGCTCGGCCAGCACGTAGGCGCCGCGCTTGACCAGTTCACTGCTCGGGAACTTGGTGCGGTCGAGCACGGGCAGGTCCTGGCGCGACAGCACGATGGCGGCGGGGCGCTTCTGCTCCTTGAGCGCGATCTTCCAGCATTCGGTCGTCTCGGTGGCGTCGGCCGGGCGCAGGACGAGCAGGTTCGGCATCGCGCGCAGGCTGGCCAGGTGCTCGACCGGCTGGTGCGTCGGGCCGTCCTCGCCCAGGCCGATGGAATCGTGCGTGAAGACGAAGCTCACCGGCAGGTGGTTCATGGCCGCCAGGCGGATGGCCGGACGCATGTAGTCGGCGAAGGCGAAGAACGTGGCCGTGTAGGTGCGCGCGCCGCCGTGGTAGGCGATGCCGTTCGCGATCGCGCCCATGGCGTGTTCGCGCACGCCGAAGCGCACGTTGCGGCCCTGGCCGGTGCGGCCGTCGAAGTCGAGCTCCTTGTCCAGCGCGGTCTTGGTCGAGCCGCTGAGGTCCGCGTCGCCCCCGAAGAGGTGCGGGATCTTGGCCGCGAAGGCGTTGAGCGCCTTGCCTCCGGCCGTGCGCGTGGCGACCTTCGCGCTCGGGTCGAACTTGGGCGCGCCCGCGTCCCAGCCGGTCGCGTACTCGCCCGCCCAGGCGCGCTTCCATTCGGCCGCGAGCTCGGGGTGGGCCTTCGCATAGGCCGCGAAGAGCTCGTTCCACTGCGCGTGCGTGGCGGCCCCGCGTGCGCCGGCCGCACGGAAGTGCTCGCGCGCCTCCTCGGGCACGTAGAAATCACCAGGGGCCTCCCAGCCGAGCGCCTTCTTGGTCGCGGCGACCTCGTCCTTGCCGAGCGGCGAGCCGTGGGCCGCGGCCGTGCCGGCTTTCTTGGGCGAGCCGAAGCCGATCGTGGTCTTCACGAGGATCAGACTCGGGCGCGCGCTCTCGGCCTTCGCGGCGCGCAGCGCGCGGTCGAGCGCGAGCACGTCGCGGTTGCCGTCCTGCACGAACAGGACCTGCCAGCCGTAGGCCTCGAAGCGTTTGCCCACGTCCTCGCTGAAGGCGAGCGAGCAGGGTCCGTCGAGCGAGACGTCGTTGGCGTCGTACAGGTAGATCAGCTTGCCGAGCTTCAGGTGTCCCGCCAGCGATGCGGCCTCGTGCGAGAGCCCCTCCATCAGGTCGCCGTCGGAGACCAGCGCGAAGGTGTGGTGATTCACCAGCTCGAAGTCCGGCCGGTTGAAGCGCGCGGCGAGAAAACGCTCGGCCATGGCCATGCCCACCGCGTTGGCCGAGCCCTGCCCGAGCGGTCCGGTGGTCGCCTCGACGCCGCTGGTCATGCCGTACTCGGGATGCCCGGGCGTGCGCGAACCCCACTGGCGGAAGTTCTTCAGCTCCTCCAT
This sequence comes from Planctomycetota bacterium, assembly GCA_013140785.1. Classification (GTDB taxonomy): domain Bacteria; phylum Planctomycetota; class UBA1135; order UBA1135; genus JABFRZ01. The sequence goes on from JABFRZ010000266.1 coordinate 6,614, forward strand.
GGAGAGCTCGAAGCCGTACAGGTGGAGCAGGGAATAGACCAACATGCTCCCGTGCCCGGCCGAGAGCACGAAGCGATCGCGGTCGTGCCACTTCGGGTCCTTGGCGTCGAACTTCAGGTGCCCCTGCCACAGCGTGTACGCCATCGGCGCCGCGCCGAGCGGCAACCCCGGGTGTCCCGAATTCGCCTTCTCGACCGCGTCGATCGAGAGCGCGCGGAGGGTGTTGATGCACAGCAGGTCGCGCGGGATGGAGTGAGACATGTGCGGGGGCAGAGGCGGATGGAGGTCCTAGTCGCGCTCAGGATAGGGGACGAGCCTGGGCAAGGCACGCCTCGCGCGGGTCGCGAGCTCGGCGCGGCCCGCCCGACCGAACGGGCTTGTCTCGCGCCGGCACCAACGGGAGACTGCCGTCGCGCGTCCGGCCATGCGAAAGCTCCTGTATGTGGACATGGACAACGTCCTGGTGGACTTTTCCTCGGGCGTGGCGCGGCTGGACGAGCGGACGCGGCGCGAGTACGAGGGGCGCCTCGACGAGGTGCCAGGGATCTTCGCGCGCATGGACCCGCTGCGTGGCGCGCTCGAGGCGTTCGCCACCCTCGCGCAGCGCTTCGACGCCTACGTGCTCTCGACCGCGCCCTGGGAGAACCCCTCGGCGTGGAGCGACAAGCTCCTGTGGGTGCAGCGCCACCTCGGGTCGCTCGCCCACAAACGTCTGATCCTGACGCACCACAAGGACCTCAACGCGGGCGACTTCCTGGTGGACGACCGCATCAAGAATGGCGTCGAGCGCTTCCGCGGCGAGCACATCCATTTCGGGACCGAGCGCTTCCCGGACTGGAAGACGGTCACGGACTACCTGTTGGAGCGAGTCTGAGCGTCAGGCCGGCTTGCGGCGCTTCTCTGCGGGTAGGAAGCGCTGCTCGAACCAGCGATGGCTCAGCGTGGCGGCGCACAGCGCGAGCGCGGTCGTGAGCACGAAGTCGAGCCACGGGAAGGCGAGCCCGAGGCGCGCGAGCCCGGCCGCGGTGGCGTTGTGGCAGAGCATGTGCAGGAGGTAGATGCCGTAGCTCACCGTGCCGACGTGCACGAGCGCCGGGAGGCGCAGGAGGCGCGCCAGTGTGTGGTCTTCGCGCAGCGCGACCGCAGCCGTGAGCGCGGCGAGCACGACGTGCATGAGCGGCTCCGGCGCGCTCGGCGTGCGCCACAGGAGGAGCGCGAGCGCGAGCAGCCCCAGCGCGGTCCAGCGCGCCCCCAGCGCTCGATGCAGGAGCTCGAAGCCGCGTCGCGCGTTCAGCGCCAGCGCCACGAGCGCGCCCAGGAGCAGGGCCGGCATGACCGATAGCACCAGCGTGCGCGCGAAGCTCGCCACCGGCAGAGCGAGGTCGAACGCCCCCGCGCGCGTCAGGTAGACCGTGGCGAGCGCGCTGACGAGCGCGGCGGCGGCGGCGCGCAGGCTCAGGTGCTTCAGGTACAGCGGCCAGACGAGATAGAACTGCTCCTGCGCCGCCAGCGACCAGGCGAAGTAGAAAACCGTGCGTTCACCTTGGAGATCGACGAACCAATTCGAGCTGAAGCTCGCGAAGGCCGGCAAGTTCGCGAAGAAGTCGTTGCGCGTGCTCCCGGCCGGCTCGAGCAGCGCCACCAGGCCGACGTAGCCCGCCAGCACCGCGAAGTAGAGCGGGTACAGACGCCGAGCGCGGCGCACGCGGAAGCGCGCGACGGCCAGCATGCCCGTGCGCGCGCGCTCGCGCACCAGGATCGTCGTGACCAGGAACCCGCTCAGCAGGAAGAAGAGGTTGGCGCCCAAGCGGCCCGGGCCTCCCACCGTGTGGTGCCAGACCACGGCCAGGATGCCGAGCGCACGCAGTCCGTCGAGCGAGGCAAAATGCCGGCGCGCCAGGAACTCGGCGTGGGCGCTGGGGGCGCGCGCGCGCGCGGCCGAGGGCAAGGGCACGGCGCTCGGAGGAGCGGAGGGTGCCCGCGCGGGGGCGACTCCGGGCGAGAGCAGCCTCCCGAGTTCGCTCAGGGAGGGCTCGGTTCCCGTTTCGGAGGCAACGCGCTCGTCCTGCAGC
>JABFRZ010000184.1 GCA_013140785.1 Planctomycetota bacterium
GATCCAATCCTCGGGCAGGTAGGCTGAGAGTCCGAGCTCGAGCTCGACCGCGCCCGCCTCGATCTCCGCCGTGACCGCGGCCGGGACTTCTTGCGCGAGCAGCGCCTGCAGCTCCGCGCCCGCCACTTCCGGCGCGTGTTGCAGACGCTCGACCGTCTGGCGCAGGAGCCGACAGTACATGTCGTAGCCGATTGCGCCGATGTGGCCCGACTGTTCGGGTCCGAGCAGGTTGCCCGCGCCGCGGATCTCGAGGTCCTTCATGCTGATCTGGAAGCCCGCCCCGAGCTGGGTCAATTCCTCCAGGGCCTTGATGCGCGCGCGCGCGGTCTCGTCCAGCGGCTTGGTGCGGTCGATCAAGAGGTAGCAGTGTGCCTGGTGCGAGCCGCGCCCGACGCGCCCGCGCAGCTGGTGCAGCTCGGCCAGGCCGTAATGCTCGGCCTCGTCGATCAGGATCGTGCCGGCGCTGGGGATGTCGATGCCGTTCTCGACGATGGTGGTCGCGACCAAGACGTCCACCTCGCCGCGCGTGAAGGTGTCCATCACGCGCTCGAGCTCACGCCCCGACATCTGACCGTGTCCGATGGCGTAGCTGCACTCCGGCGCGATGCGTTGGAGGTCGCGCGTGCGCTGCTCGATCGAGTGCACGCGGTTGTGCAGGAAGAAGCTCTGCCCGCCGCGGTTCTTCTCGAACAGGAGCGCCCTACGCATCAGATCGTCGTCCTCACGCCAGGCGATGACGGTCTCGATCGCCTGGCGGCCCTCGGGCGGCTCCGAGAGCGCGCTGATGTCGCGCGCGCCCGAGAGCGAGAAGTGCAGCGTGCGCGGGATCGGCGTGGCGGTGAGGGTGAGCAGGTCCACCTCGGCGCGCAAACGCTTGAAGTGCTCCTTGTGCGTCACGCCGAAGCGCTGCTCCTCGTCCACGATCACGAGCCCCAGGTTCTTGAAGCCCACGTCCTTCGAGAGCAGGCGATGCGTGCCGATCAGGACGTCCACTTCTCCTCTGGCGACACGCGCGAGCGTGCGCCTTGCCTCCTCGCCCGGGACGTTGCGCGAGAGCATCGCCACTTCGACGGGGAAGTCGGCCAGGCGCTCGCGGAAGGTCTCGTGGTGCTGGCGCGCCAGCACCGTGGTAGGCACCAGAATCGCCACCTGACCGCCGCCCGAGACCACGCGGAAGGCGGCGCGCAGGGCCACCTCGGTCTTGCCGAAGCCCACGTCGCCGCACAGGAGTCGGTCCATCGGGCGCGGCGAGACCAGATCCTTGTCGATCTCGCGCTCGGCTTCGGTCTGGTCCTTCGTGTCGGCGTAGGGAAAAGCCGCCACCAGGTCGCGCATCAACTCGGCGTCGTAGCGCCAGGGCGCGCGCTTCCTGGTTTCGCGCCGCGCCTGGATCTCGAGCAGCTCGGCCGCCAGGTCCACCAGCGCGCGCTCGACCTTCTCCTTGCGCCGGCGGAACGACTGGCCGCCGAGCTTGTCGGGCTCGGGCGCGCTCGCGCCGCTGCCGACGTAGCGCTGCACGAGATCGATGCGCGCCGCCGGCACGTACAGGCTGACCTCGTCGGCGAACTCGAGGTGCAGGTGGTCTTCGAGCCCGCCCGAGCGCTCGAGGCGCTCGAGGCCGAGATAGCGCGCGACTCCGTGCACCGCGTGCACGACCAGGTCGTGCATGCGCAGCTCGAAGAAGGATTCCAACGCGCGCACGGGTAGCCTGCGCTCGGGTTGCACGCGCCGCCGTACGCCGCCGAGGCCCAGCAGCTCGCGGTGATTGACCACCACCAGCGCGTGCCCGGGTTCGTCCCAGCGGAAGCCGCGCGCGAGCGTGCCCAGCGCGAGTCCGACCCCGTCATGGCTCGGCCCGAGCAGCTCGCCGAAGCGGTGCCGCTCGCCTTCGGCCGCGCACAGGACGAGCACGCGCGCGCCGCCGGCCGCGAGCTCCTTCAAGAGCCCCGGCGCTTCCTTCGGCCCCACCCCGAGCGATTGCACCGAGCGCGTCGGGAAGTTCAGCTCGGCCGGCAGGCTCTGCAACGAGAGCCGCGCGCGTTGCGCGAGCGCCGTGCGCAGCTCGCTCAGGGCGCGCGCGTGCGCCGAGGACTGGATGCGCAGCCCGGCGGCCTGGTCCTCGATCCGCAGCGGCTCGACCTCGACCACCACGGTCGCGAGTGGGAACAGGTCCACCGGCTGCACACCGCCCTTCTCCTCGATCCCGCCCGCGTCGGAGACGAGCGAGAGCGCCGTGCGTTGCAGCGTCTCCAGGCTGCGCTGGCTCTCGGGCTCGAAGGTGCGCAGCGACTCGATCTCCCGGTCGAAGAGCTCGATGCGCAGCGGCAGGTCGGCCGCGAACGGGAAGACGTCCACGATGTCGCCGCGCTGGCTGAGCTCGCCCGGCCGTTCGGCCAGCGGCGCGCGCGTGTAGCCGACCTCGACCAGCCGCTCGAACAGCGCCGCGACCTCGAGGTGCATGCCCACTTGCAGGTGGATCAGCTTCTTCTCGAGCTCCTTCGGCGCCGGCACCGGTTGCAGGAGCGAGAGCAAGGACGCCACCACCACGCGCGGGCGGCGTTCGCTCGGGCCGGCCAGGATCTGCGCGGCCTGCAGGCGCGCGCGCAACGAATCGGGATCGACCTGGCCGCGGCCGAGCGAGCTCGTCTCACGCGCCGGCAGCGCGAGCGAGGCGAGCCCACAGCTCGCGAGGTCCTGCGCGAAGGCCTCGCCCTCGGCTTCGGTCGAGCACAGCACCAGGA
>JABFRZ010000279.1 GCA_013140785.1 Planctomycetota bacterium
TCGCCGCGCCTGGCTTCCTCGACAACGTGCGCGCGGCCTCCGCGGCCCTGCGCGCGGCGGCGCTGCGCTGCAAGGCGCAGGGCGGTCCGGTCGTTTCCGTGCGCGGCGCCGGGCTCTTGCTCGGGCTCTTGCTCGACGAAGGTTTGTCTGCCGCGGCCGCGCGCGACGCGCTGCTCGTGCGTGGCGTGCTGGTCGGCACCAGCAACGACGCGCGCGTCCTGCGCCTTTCACCGCCGCTCACTTTTCCTCCAGGGGAAGCCGAGCGCCTCGCGCTCGCCCTGGAGGGTCTCTCTTTGGAGGTTCTTCGATGATCGATCTCGTTCGCGCCGCCCCGCACATCGCCTTCCACCGCGGCAAGACCTTCGTGATCAAGCTCGGCGGCGAGCCGCTGGCGCAGCGCGTCCAGCGTCGCGCGCTGGCGCAGCAGATCGCCGCGATCCACGCGCTCGGCTCGCGCCTCGTGCTCGTACACGGCGGCGGGCCACAGACGGACAGCGTGCAGCGGTTCCTCGGCGAGGAGCCGCGTCTGATCGGCGGCAAGCGCGTGACCACGCCGCTCGCGCTGCGCGCGCTGTGCATGGCCACGGCGGGCGAGCTGCACGGGCAACTGCTGGCCGACCTCGCGGCCGCGGGCGTACCGGCGGCGGGTGTGGCCGGCGCGAGCGCGGGCCTCTTGGTGGCGAGGAAGCGCCCGCCGGTCGAGACCGAGCAGGGCACGGTGGACTTCGGCGCGGTGGGCGACCTGGTCGCGATCGACGTGGGGCCCTTGCGCGCGCTGCTCGAGGCCGGGCGCGTGCCCGTGATCTCGCCGCCGGCAGGCGACGGCCTGGGCGGCCTGCTCAACGTCAACGCCGACTTCATGGCCGCGGGCATCGCGGCCGCGCTCGGCGCAGCGAAGCTCGTGCTCGTCACGGGCGCGCCGGGCATCCTCACCGACCCCGCCGATCCGGGCTCCTTGGTTTCGGCGCTGTCGCTGGCCGAGCTGGCCGCGCTCGAAGCGGCGGGCAAAGTGCGCGGCGGGATGCTCGCCAAGGCGACCGCCATCCGCCGCGCCATCGAGGGCGGTGTCGGGCGCGTGCACGTCGTCTCGGGATTCGCGCCAGCGGCACTGTTGATCGAGCTCTACACCAACCACGGCGCGGGCACGCTCGTGACCGCGATGCGCGAAGACGCGCCCCCTGCTCCAGTTGCGAACGGCGAGCTGGCCGAGGTGGCTCCGTGACGGCGACAGCGGTGCGCACACCCGCCGAGCTCCTGCGCGAGCTCGTGGCCATTCCGAGCGTGTCGGGCGACGAGGGCGCGGCCGCGGACTTCCTCGTCGCGCGTCTCGGCGAGGTTGGGATCGATACGCAGCGCCTCGGGCACACCGTGCTCGCGCGCCTCGCGCGTGGTCGTGGCTCGCGCTTCCTCTTGCTCTCGCACCTCGACACCGTGCCGGTCGGCGCGGGCTGGACGCGCGCTCCCTATCGCGCCGAATGGGAGCACGGCCGGCTCTACGGGCGTGGCGCGAACGACGCCAAGGCGAGCGCCGCGGCGATGCTGTGGACCGTGCTCGAGCTCGCGCGCAACCCGCGTGAGCTCGCGGGCGAGCTTTGGCTCGCGCTGACGGCGCAGGAGGAGACCGACAACTCCGGAATGCGCGCGGTGCTGGCCGAGGTCGGTGCGCCGGATGGCGCCGTGTGCGGCGAGCCCACCGGGCTCGAGGTCGTGCGCGCGCAGGCCGGGCTCGCGCTGCTCGAGGCCGAGTGGAAGGGGCGCTCGTGTCACGCGGCGCACGTCGCGCGCACGGAGCACGACAATGCCCTGCTCACGGCCGCGCGCGAAATCGCGGCGCTGCCCGCGTGGCTCTCGCCCGGTGCGCCGCACGCCCTGCTGGGTCAGAGCACGATCGCTCCGACCGTGTTCCACGCCGGCCAGCGTCACAACGTCGTGCCCGATCGGGCCAAGCTCGTGCTCGACTGCCGCCTCGCGCCGCCGCACACCGGCGAGGACGCGCGCCGCGTGGTGGCCGCGCAGCTCCCCGCGGCGGAGGTCACGCTCGTCTCCGAGCGCCTGAAGCCCTTCGAGACCGCAGCGGATCATGCGCTGGTTTGCGCCGCCCTCACGTGCGCCGGGCGGACGAAGGCAATCGGCTCGACCACGCTCTCCGACATGGCCCTGCTCACCGGCATCCCGGCCGTGAAGTGCGGACCGGGCGAGACGGCGCGTTCGCACACCAGCGACGAGTTCGTGCTGGCCGAGGAGCTCGAGGCTGGCGCGCGCTTCTACGCGCGCTTCGTGCCGGCCGCGCTGGCCGCCCTGAAGACGGACAACCGATGAGCACCAACGAGAAGCCGATCTGGGACCGCGGCGACGCGATCGACGCCGCGATGCTCGCCTTCACCGTGGGCGACGACTGGCGCATGGACCAGCGGCTCGTCGCCCACGAGCTCACCGGCTCGCGCGTGCATGCGCGCGCACTCGTCCGCGCAGAGTTGATCTCCGACGAGGACGGCCAGCGCATCCTGGCGGGGCTCGACGAGCTCGAACGCGCGCACCGCGCCGGCGAGTGGACGGTCGAGGCCGGCGACGAGGACGTGCACTCGGCCGTCGAGCGGCGCCTGATCGCCGCCATCGGCGAGGCCGGCAAGCGCCTGCACACCGGCCGCAGCCGCAACGAGCAGGTCGCGCTCGACGTGCGCCTGTGGCTGCGCGACGCGAACACCGAGACGGAGCGGCTCGTCCACGGCCTGAT
>JABFRZ010000144.1 GCA_013140785.1 Planctomycetota bacterium
TTGCCGCCGCGCTCGTTTCGTGTGGCGAGCGCCGATCGCGGGCGCCTGAAGCAGCTGCTCATCAAGTTGGGCTGGCCCGTGCGCGATCTGGCGGGCTTCGTGAGTGGCGAACGCTTGCCGCTCTCGCTGCGCGCGACCACGCGCGGCGGGAAGCCGCTCGAGCTGCGCGCCTACCAGACCGACGCGGCCGCGAGCTTTCACGCGGCGGGCTCGGACGAGGGCGGCAACGGCGTCGTCGTGCTGCCCTGCGGCGCGGGCAAGACGCTGGTCGGGATGGCGGCCATGGCGATGCTCGAGAGCTCGACCCTGGTGCTGACGAGCAGCGTGACCGCGACGCGCCAATGGATCGCCGAGCTGCTCGACAAGACCAGCCTCGAGCCTGAGCAGGTGGGCGAGTACTCGGGTCTCAAGAAGGAGATCCGGCCGGTGACCGTGTGCACCTACCAGATCCTGACCCACCGGCCGCGCGGGACCGGCACCTATCCGCACCTCGAGCTCTTCGATCGGCGCGACTGGGGCCTGATCGTCTACGACGAGGTGCACCTCCTGCCCGCGCCGGTGTTCCAGATCACGGCCGGCCTGCAGGCGCGCCGGCGGCTCGGGCTGACGGCCACGCTGGTGCGCGAGGACGGCTGCGAGGACGACGTCTTCGCGCTGATCGGGCCGAAGTGCGCCGACGTGCCGTGGAAGAAGCTCGAGCGCGCGGGCTGGATCGCGACCGCGCGCTGCACCGAGGTGCGCGTCTCCATGAGCCCGGCCGAGCGCATGAGCTACGCCACCGCCGAGCGCCTGGCCGAGTGGGCACCGGAGTGCGTCGGATTCGCAGGCCGGACCGAGGCCTGCCGACCGGAAGCGTCTCCCGCCGATTGAAGCGCGAGACGTGAGAATCGGGCTCAGCGCCCGGAGGCGGGCGCGGGAGAGGCGCGCAGCACGATCTCGATCAGGTCCTGGTAGCGCACCGTGCTGGTGTTGCCGAACCCCAGCCAGGCGCGGTCGGTGGTCGGGTCCACCACGCCGAAGCCCGAGGCGCGCGTTGGGATCGCGGCGGGTTGGGGCAGGCGCTCGACGGGAGCGCCGGGGAGGCGCGTGCGCACGACATGGAGGTCGGGCAGGGCCGTGCTGCCGTCGCCGGTGCCGCCCCAGACCAACAGGTCGCCGGAGCGCGCGTCGAAGGCGAAGGCTGGATTGCGGCGGCCGTGGAAGGAATCGCTCGCGTACTCGGCGAGGCGCGTCCAGGCGGGCGGCTCGGCGGCGAGGTCCAGGGCCCACAGGTCGCGCGCGACGACCATCTCGTCCTGGCCTTCGGGCGGCAGCAGCTCACCGCCGCAGACCAGGAAGCGACCGGTCTCGCCGTCGAAGGCATGGGCGAAGCCGAAGCGCGCGGAGGGGTGCACATCGCTCTCGAGCCGCTCCCAGTGCACGCCGGAATCCGTGCGCGTCCCGATCCACGTGTCGTCGAACAGGTCCTCGCTGGTGCCGCCGCCGAAGACCACGAAGCGTCGGCCGCTCGCGTCGCAGGCGAAGCCGTGCAGCTGGCGAGCGGGCGGTGGATCGTGTTGTGGCACGCGCGCGACGCGCACGGCGTCGGCCCCGAGGCTCACGTGCCACAGGTCGCCGAGCTCGCGCCCGTCGGCGCCGTAGCCCCCGTGCAGGTAGACACCCTCGGGGGCCGGCGCGACGCGTTGCGAGCCGCCCGGTGTGAGCGCGTCGCCGGCGAGCTCGAGCGGGTTCCAGCGCTCGTCGACCAGGTCGAAGGCCCACGCGTCCCCCAGCGGAGCCAGGTAGGGCGCGTAGCCCGAGCCGCCCAGGAGCAGCAGGCGACCGCGCTGTGGATCGGCGATCAGCGCTGCGTGCTCACGCGCCGCGGGGCCGTCCGGCGCCGACCAGACGATGCGTCGCCCCCAAGCGGGAGGGCTCGCATCCTGGAACGCGAGCGTGGTGGCGGCGAGCAGCAGGAGCGTCGGGTGCATGGGGGTCTCCAGGGTCGGGTCAGGGCTGCGAGCTAGAGCTCGAGCGCGTACCAGCCGTCGCAGGCGAAGTGCCCGGTGTCCCCCAGCGGAGCGGAGCGGGCCTGGAAGCCGAACTTCTCGTACAGCGCGCGGGCGCGCTGCATGCGCGAGAGGGTCTCGAGGTAGCACAGGCGGTAACCCGCCTGGCGCGCGAAGGCGAGGCAATGCTCGAGCAGCAGGCGTCCGATGCCCAGACCGCGGGCGGCGGGCAGCGCGTGCATCTTGCGCAGTTCGCACACGTCGTCACCCACCTGCCCGCGCAGCGGCGCGATGCCACCGCCGGCCAGGATCACGCCGTCGCGCTCGGCCACGAAGTACGCGCGGCGGGCGCCGCGGTAGGCTTGCTCCATGGCGTCGACCTCAGCGTCAAAGCTCGAGTAGCCCGCTCCGACGGCGTCGAACTCCCCCATCACGCCGCGGATCAGGTCGGCCATGGCGCGATCGTCGCGCGGCTCGATCCGTCGCACCCGCACGCCGGCCAGGGCCTTGGCGCGGTGCAGGGCGCGCTCGTACAGGGAGATGCCTTGCAGCACGATGGCGCGCTCCTCGGCGCTGAGCCGCTCGAGCGCGCCGCAGACCTGCCGGTCCGCCTCCGCTTGGATGCACGCGACGCGCGCGCGACCGGCCGCGCTCAGGCGCAGCGGCTTGGTGCGCCGGTCCGCGCCCTCGGGGCTGACCTGGATCAGTCCCGCGCTGATCAAGGGCTGCACCGTGCGGCTGGC
>JABFRZ010000430.1 GCA_013140785.1 Planctomycetota bacterium
GCTGATCGGCGTCAGGCGCGCGGCAAGAAGGCGCGCCTGACGCCGATCAGCCCGGACGTGCGTACCGGGGCCGAGTTGCTGGCGGCGGCCGGCGTGCGCACGCTGGCCTTCACCAACGCGGCCTTCGTCAACCCGCTGCTGGAGCTGACGCGCGGCTTCGAGTCCGTCAGCCACCACCACGCCTACAACCACGAGATCCGCCGCGCGGACGAGACCATCGACGCGGCGCTGGCGCAGTTGGCCGAGGACGACGGGCGGCCGACGTTTTGCCTCATCCACCTATTCGATCCGCACCTCGATTACGACGCACCCCGTGAGTTCGCGCAGCTCTACGCCGAGGGAGCGAGTCCGCGCCCAGCCCTGCAGTGGAAAGATTGCAGCCAAGCGCTGCCCGGCCAGCGCGAGACCGTCACGCCCGAGCACGCCGCGCGGGTGCGGGCGGCCTACGACGCCGAGATCGCCTTCGTGGACGCCCAGATCGGACGCCTGGTGGCCGAGCTCGCGCGCCGCGGCGACCTCGCGCGCACGACGATCGTCTTGACCGCCGACCACGGCGAGGAATTCTGGGACCACGGCGCCTTCGAGCACGGCCACACGCTGTACGACGAGCTCGTGCGCGTGCCGCTCGTCGTGCGCACGCCCGCGGCCACGCCCGGACAGGTGCTCGAGGTCCCGGTGCGCACGCTGGACCTGATGCCGACCTTGTGCGAGCTGTTCGGCGTGCCGCCGTCGGCGCAATTCGAGGGACGATCGCTCTTGCCCGTGCTGCGCGGCGAGGACCGCGAGCCGCGTCCGATCGTCATGGACAGCACGCTCTACGGGCACGACAAGGTCGCGCTGCGCACCGAACGCTACAAGCTGATCCTCGACCGCAACCCCGAGGCCGAGCTCGAGCTGGAGCTCTACGACTGGATGGCCGACCCGCTCGAGCGCCAGGAACTCTCCGCCAGCCTGCCCGAGCTCGCCGAGCGCCTGCGCACGGAACTCGAGGCGCGCCTGGCCGCCTACGCGCGCCAAGCCAAGAACCTGCGCCCCGGCGAGCTGCTCGACCTATCGCCCGCCAAGCAGGAAGAGATCCTGCAGCAGCTCGAGGTGCTCGGCTACGGCGGCGATTGAGCTTGCCACACTCAGCGGCGCTCGGCCCGGTCGATCACGAGCGGTGGCAGTCGCTGTTCGAGGAAGCGCATCAGGTTCTCGAGGATGGGCAGCCGCTCGGAGGCCGGGTTTCCGAGCCACTGAAGGTCCATCAGCAAGGTCACGCGCCCGCGGCGCCCGACTAGGTCGGCCTCGTCCCAGGCGGCTGCACCGATCCTGCTGAACTGGTCCTGCGCCAGGATGTTGCGCGCGGCGATGCCGGCGATTCTGCCGGGCGCCTCGGCGTTCCAAGTCGTCAGCGGATTGGGACTCGACGAGAGTCCGTGCAGTGCCTCCGCGACGAAGTGGAGTTCCCTGACGTCATTCCTTCCGAGTTGGACCCCGTCGATTCCGAGCTCGTCCAAGAGGAGTTCGAGCGAAGGATTGAGGCTCGCCTCGTTCCTGCGCTCGCCCGAGAGGTGAAGCGCGCCGCCCGCGCGCACGAAGGCGACGAGTTGCTGCCGCTGGGACGCCGTGATCGCCACCGCGCCCGCGTGCCAGACGACGGTGAAGGCCCCGAAGAATCGGGGGAGCTTGGCCGCGCTCCTGACGCGCTCGACGGGCACCCCCAAGGCGACGAGGTCATTGGCAAGACTCGGGCGCAGATCCCCGGAGGGCTGTGGGTGGGTTCCGAAGAGCAACGCGAGCGGGCGCGGATCGATCACGATTTCGAGCGAAGTCAGTCCATGCTCGCCCGGCGCGACCGTCGTCCAGCCCTGGCAGCGGCCGGGGCCGATCTCCGCCCGAGCCGTGGCTTCGATCGGGCCGTGGCGAGAAGAAACGGCGGCAATGAAGAAGCTCCCGTCGCCCGAAGAACGGGTCTCGATGCCATGTGTCATCAACTGGATCGTGGCGTTCCGCACCGGCGCGCCGTTCGCGAGTCGGACCATGCCGAGCAGAGCGGTCGGAGCTCGATTGGCGAGGAAGGACTGCAGGTTGTCGAGGGCGAAACCCCGCAAGAGGCTCGACTGTGTGCCCGCGACGACCAGGCGTCCTCGGCCTGCGACAAGCTCGTCGTCCTGCCAGGCGGCCGTGCCCACTTCCCCGCGGGAGTTCTGCGTCAGCACGTTCGCTCCGCTGGGACCGATCAGTGCTCTATGAGCGGTTCTCCACTCGAGGCCGACGATGTCGTGGGGCAGGGACGTGAGCTCTCCGATCGCGCCGGGTTGGAATGTGAAGTTGCTTGCGAGGGCCTGACCGAACCGGACGGAGGTTCCCGGTACGAGCTCCTCCAGGAGCATCTCCACGCTCTTTTCGGCCACCGAGAACGGGTACGGCCTGCTGCTCAGGTACAAGCCGCCGCCGCGCGCGACGAACTCGACGAGTCGCGCGCGCATTGCCTCATCGAGGGCCTCCGTTCCCATGAACCAGATGGCCTCGTACGGCGCGAGCTCCAGGGGCAGATGGCGTTGTCGAACGATGGCGTAGCCGAGCCCGACGAACTCGTCTTGCAGCTCGTGGGGTGTAAACGCGTCGCCAAAGACGAGCGTGCGCCGGCGCGCGTCGATCACGATCACGCCCACGTCGGTCGTGTGACCGGGGATCGGCTCGACCGGCTCGAGGTGGCCGGTCATGGGCTTGCCCGCCAC
>JABFRZ010000552.1 GCA_013140785.1 Planctomycetota bacterium
CGCGCCGACGCGCGGCGTTGGTCGGGGCGACTGGATTTGAACCAGCGACCTCTTGGTCCCGAACCAAGCGCTCTACCAAGCTGAGCCACGCCCCGACGGAAGGGCGGACAAGGTAGGGAGGCCGCCCGGCGCCGTCAAGCGGCCCGACAGGTGGTGGTGGATCGGGACCATCGCTCGCCGCACGGCGCGGCCATGCGCGCACGGAGGTCAGTGCCCGAGATCGACGAACGTTCCGCCGTTCTCGGCGGCCAGCCGCTCCATGAAGTCCTTCTCGAACTCGCCCAGAGTGATGGTGTGGATGACCACCTTGCGGAGCTCGTTGGCGGCGCGAATCTCGCGCAAGACGTCGTCGGGCTCGATGAACTTGCCGTGCGACGGGCGGCCGTCGGAGAGGAAGAAGATCGTGTCGAGCTCGATCTCGTAGCCGCGCACTTCCTTGCCCTCTTCCACACCCAGCGCGGCCATCATGGCGGCGTAGGTGTTGGTCTTGCCGCCCTCGAGATTGGCGGCCCCCACCAGCCCGGCCCGCGCCAGGTCCTCCTTGGAGGCACCCCCGATCGCCTCCAGCCGCGCGACCCAGGCCTCGGCGCTCGACTTGTTGAGCGGGTTGGCCTTCACCAGGGTCTTCTTCCAGGGCTTCACGTCGGTCGCGAAGGCGATCACGTTGAACTCGACGTAGGACTCGAGCGTGCGGAGGGTCTTGATGAGCTCGGTCTTGATGACGTCGATGCGCTTCCAGGAGGGGTAGTCTCCGCCCTGGAAGCGCTCCTTGCTCACGACCTCCTGCTCCATCGAGCCCGATACGTCGATCACGAACACGATCGACTGGCTGGGCGTCGCGATGCCGTGGTAGGCAACCGCGCCGGGCAGGCCCTCGTACTCCGCCTTGCGTTGGGCCTGCAGCGCGCGCAGCTTCGTGAGCTCCTCGTCGGTGGGAATCTGGAAGCGCCCTTGGAAGGTCTTCCAGAAGCTCTGCCAGGCGTCCACGCGCGGGCCGAACTCGCGTCCGCTGATCTTGCCCAGGGCCGCCCCGATGTCCCCGATCAGGCGCCCTTCCTCGATCGCCATGCGCTCGATCAGCGGCCCGATCGAGTCCACGTGGCGCACCCGGCCGAGCGCGGCGACGGCCGTGGCGCGCACCTGCCACGAGTCGTGGTCCAGGTCGGCGCGCGCCGGAGCGAGCACGAGCTGCGAGCGCAGCTCGGCCAGGGCCTCGAGGGCCGCGCAGCGCACACCCACTTCCGTCTCGGCACAGGCGGGCGCGATGGCCGCGGCCACGGACGGGTCCCCGAGCGCCGCAAGTGTCTGGATCACACGGCGGCGCACGTCCCAGTCGCCATCCGCGAGCAGCGGCAGGATCCCGGCTTGGATCCCGGCGTAACGCCCCTGGGCGATGGCCCGCAGGAGGCCAGCCTTCACGTCCGAGCTGGTGGCGGCGACGAGCTCGATCAGGAGCCGGTCCACCGGCGGACGCGTCTTGAAGCGCGCGAGCACGCGCGCGCAGGCGAAGGCCACCTCGGGTTCGACCACGTCGAACAGCGGCGCGAGCAGGGCGACGACCTCGGGCGACTCGCTGCCCTCGAGCGCGAGTACCGCCTCGATGCGCGTGGGCGTGTCCTTGTACTTGCGGAAGTAGCGCTTGAACTCGAGCAGGATCTCGTCGTCGCCCGTCGCCTGCGCGCTACCGGCAACGGTGCCGAGGAGTGCCAACAGGAGCGCTGCCAGCCCGGCGAAAAACGGCGGCTTCATGGCGGGCTACTCTACCCCGCTACCGTTCTGGAGAAACCTGTGGAACCGCGCCGCCGGCAGGCGAACGCAACCGCGGCGCCACGGGGAACGCAAAGCCGCGCAGAGGCAGGCCTGTTGCCGGAAGCAACCCTCTCGGTGCTTCTCCGCGTCGGTTCTCCGCGTCCCCCGCGCCTCCGCGGTGATTGCTTGCGAACCGGCCGTTACAGCCCGCTAGCGCAAGCAGCCTGTCGGAGTAGTCCCTGCTGCGGCTTCGCGCTCTGCGCCGATGCGGCGTCGCGCTAGGAAAGCCATGCTCGGTGGCCAGGGAGGCCACCTGCGCTGTCTTTCCGTCGCGCTCCTTGCCTCGCCGCAGAGCGCTTTGCCTCGCGACGGGACTATTCCGACAGGCTGCTAGCGCACGATGACGGCGCGCCCCGGACCGAGATCTTGGAGCTCGGCGGCCTTGACGCGCACGCGCCCGCCGTCCTGCAGAGCCAGGGTCACGTCCTCGCCTTCGGCCTTGAGCACGCTCCCGTAGAGCATCCCGCCCGGGACGCGCACGCGCACGCGCTTGCCGCCGGCGATGAGGTTCGGGTTGGAGCTCAACTGCGTTCCGGCGGGCAGGGGCGGCAGCACCTCGATGCGCTCGACCTGGTCGCCGTCCAGACCGATGCGGCCCGGCTCGGTGTCGAGCCAGACGCGGTTCTGTCCGACCGCGAACAAGCGGCCGTCGAAGACGTCGCCCGTGGCGGTGAACACGCGCACGTTTCCGACGCGCGGCATGATCGTCTTGGCCGGCCCGCGCATGGCCTCGAGCGGAACCTCTTCGCCGCGCCAGATCAGCTCGAGCTTGTCGGCCGAGGCCCACGCGTACTCCTCGCCCGTGAGGTCCGGGAAACCGGACTGGGGCGTGGAGGCTGGCGCGCGCAGCGAGGACGCGCCCGGCGCCTCCTCGTCGTTCTGCGCGCCAACCTCGGTCGCGCTGGACGGCGTC
>JABFRZ010000475.1 GCA_013140785.1 Planctomycetota bacterium
CGTGCCGAGGATCTTGGTCATGGCGCGGCGGTTGAGCGTGCCGATGTCCTCCCAGGTGAAGAGCTGCTCGCGCAGCTCTCCGGCGAGCTTCTCGTCGGCCTGGGCCAGGGCCTCGATCACCTTCTTTTCCATCTCGGGCGCGGAGTTGTTCAGGATCAGGGCCACCCCCTGCAGACGCTTGGTGGGATCGGCGCCGGCCGAGGGCAGCGGCGCGGCGGCCATGCGTTGGGCCAGCTCGGTCGCGATCGTGCGCACGAGCTGCGGGCTCGGCGGCTCGAGCTGCACCATGCGGCGCACGATGTCGAGCGCGCTCACCTCTGGGAAGTGCTTGAGCACCAGCGCGGTCTGCGCGGGCTCCATGTGCGCGAGCACCAGTGCCGCCACCGCGGCGGACTCGCCTTGCAGCAGGCGCGCCAGGTCGGCCGGAGCGCGGCGCTCGAGCTCGAGGAACGGTCGGTTGGCCAGGCGGCGCTCCTGGATCTGCTGCATGAGCTGATCCGCCTGCTTGCCGAAGGCCTCGCCCAAGAGCTTGCGCATGTGATCCTGGTCGCACGCGTTGAGCTGGCGCGGCCCGTTGATGCTGCGCGCGAGCTCACGCACGAGCTCCTTGACCACGCCCTGCTGCGCCAGGCGCGGATCGAGATCGATCATGGCCTGCGCGACCTTGGTGACGACGTCGGGCGGCATGCCCTTCAAGATCGAGGTCGCGAGCCCCGGCTCGAGCGAGAGCAAGAACGCGGCCACGCGCTGGAAGCCTTGGATGGCGGCGAGGTCGCTCATGGGCGTCAGCGACGGGCGGCGGCGGGCTCCTCGCGCGCCCAGCGCGAGAGGATCTCGCCGACCTTGGCCGGATCGGACTTCAGGAGCTCGTCCACCTGCGCGCGCGCGAGCAGCTCGGCGTCGATCTCCTCGCCCGTAGCGGCTGTCTGGCTCGCGGCCACACCGCGCTTCTCCTTCTTCGAGCCCTTGAGGGTCTTGACGAGCAACACCAGGAACGCGATCGCGCTCGCGATCTCGACCCCGCGCTGCAACAGCGTCTCGAACAGAGGATTGGGCTCGTCCGGCGTGGCCGTGGCCGGTGACGCAGCCTGGCCCTCGCTCGCGGTCGGATCGACGGGCACCGCGAAAGGCAGCACGACCGAGCTGAACTCGTCGTTGCGCGCCTCGTCGAAGCCCACGGCGGCCTTGATGGCGTCCTCCAGCCGCGCGGGATCCTTGACGCTCTGGTCGAGGAACAGCGCCACGCTCAGGCGTTTCAGCTCGGGCACGAGCCGCACGCGCTGCTCGCGCGAGATGGAAGGCGCGTACTCCTTCGTCTCCTCGCTGGTCTTCTCGAGCAACGGTGCGGCCGCGACGGTCGGGGTGCCCGCCGCCGGCGCGTTGGGCGCCTCCGGGTCGAGCGTGTTCGACGAGAGGCCCGCGGTCACGCCCGTGTTGCTGCCCACCGGCTTCTCGCTGGTGGTCTTGGTCTCCTGCACGACGGTCGCCTTCTTGTCGAGCGTCTCGCTGCTCAGCGTGCTCTGCGCGAAGTCCCACTCCGAGCTGACCGATACGCGCGCCTTGTTCGGCCCGAGGATCTGCGCGAGCACCGCGTTGGCTTCGAGCGCCATGCGCTGGTCGTGCGCGGCCTGGTGCGCCAGCATGTCCGTGACCCCGCGCCCTTCGCCGCTCTCTTCCTCGCCGGAGTACAGCGCGCGTCCGGACTGGTCCGAGATCATCAGGTTGGCCTTGGCGATGCCGAGCCCGCGGCTGACGAGGTTGGCGACCGTCTCGGCCTGCGCGCGCGTCAGGCTCTCGTCGCCGGCCACGTGCAACGTGACCGAGGCGGTGGGCGGGGCGCTGTGCTGGGCGGCGAGCGGCGAGGTGCTCGCGCCCGAGGTGCGCACGCGCGCCGAGGCCACGAAGTCGAGCTCCTCGAGCATGCCCTCCATCTCCTGCCACTCGCGCTTGCGCACGCTCTGGGCGCGCTCCTCGGCGCTGTTGAACACCGAAGCCATGCCGGGGTCGGACAGGATGCCCTCGAGCGGCTTGTCGAGCGCGCCGGCGCTGTAGGCCGCGCGGTAGGCGCTCGAGCGCTCGGCCCTGTCCACGTAGATCACGAACGGGCCGGGCGGCTGGCTCTGCTCGAACGCCACGCCGGCGTCGGCCAACGCCCCGCCGACCTTGGCCAATTCGTGGTCGGTCAGGCCCGAGAAGGCGAGCTCGTAGTGCGGGCGATTCACCACCGAGGCCGCGAGACCCGCGACGCCGGCCATGGCGAGGCCCACGAGCGCGACGATCACGCGCGTGCCGGCGCTCGTGCCCTTGAGGCTCGCGAGCAGCTTCTCGAAGAGTTCGTTCATTCGCTTAGACGCTCATGCGCATGATCTCGCGGTAGGCGTCCACCAACTTGTTGCGGATCTCCATCGCGAACTTGAAGGACAGCTCGGCGCTTTTCAGCTGCACCGCGATCTGGTGGAAGTCGTCGATCTTGCCCGTCAAGAGGTCGAGCGGCATGGACTCGGCCGAGTGCACCTGCTGGTCCACGCGCGCGAGGCCGGCCTCGAGCGCCTGGGCGAAGTCGGGCGCCTGCGCGCCGCTCGTGGCCGTGGACGCCGCGCCCGGCAGGACGCCCGGCTCGGGCGCCGACACGTGGCTCGCGGAGACGCGCTCGGCCGCCTGCTTGATGGCGGCCTGCACGGCTTCGCGCGCCAGCGCGCTCTGCCTTCCGATGCGTTCGAC
>JABFRZ010000656.1 GCA_013140785.1 Planctomycetota bacterium
CTGTGGGAGCGCGTGTGCGCCGCCTCGGGTAGCGCCAGCCGCGCGCCGCTCGCCGCCTTCCAGCTGCAGGCCGAGATCTTGACGCGCACGAGCGCCGGAACCAACGAGGCCAAGATCGACTACCGCTATCTCGCGCCCGACTGCATCCGCTTCATGCTGCCCAGCCGGGGCACGACAGGGCGCTTCGGCCCGGCCCAGGAGCAGTACTGGTTGCAGTCGAGCGACGGAGTCGTGGTGCTCGCCGGGCGCGAGTACAAGGAGGACCGCAAGACGGTCGATGACATGCTGGCGCTCGCGCGCAACTACGTGGCGCTCTCCCATCCGGCGCGGCTCGACTTGCGGGCGTTGGAGCTCGCCCCCGCGCCCGCCGATCTCCCGCAGGGACTGGCGAAGCGTGCGCGCAAGCTGAGCTGGCTCGCGTTCGAGAGCCCCGACTTCGCGCTGGTGCGCGGCGACGTGCAACGCGGCGACGTCAAGCCCGCCGCCCCGCCGCTCTACCGGGTCGAGCTGGGCGTGCGCGGCGAGGACCACCTGCTGGCCTTTGCGGTCGTACGCGCGCTGGGCCGGTCCGAGGCCGAGCCACTGCTGGTCGAGTTCTCCAAGTACCAGCAGCAGGACGACTTCGAATTGCCGTTCGTGCTCCTGGTGCACGCGCTCGACCACGCGCAAAGCCCGCCAGCCTTCGCCGAAAAAGCCGCGCAGGAGGTCTACGTCATCTCCGCCTCGCTGCGCCCCACGTTCACGCTCGCGGACTTCAAGCCCAAGAAGTGAGGCTGGGCCGGTCAGCGCCGGTGGAAGGCGCGCTCGAGGTCGGAGAGGGTCAGGCGCACGCGCGTCGGGCGCCCGTGGGGACAGGTCTGGTCGTGGTCGAGGCGCGCGGCGGCCGCGAGCAGGGCTTCGATCTCCTCCGGCGCCAGCAGGTCGCCGGCCATGACCGAGCGTCGGCAGGCCATGCTGTGGACCACGTGGTCGAGCAGCTCCTCGGGCCCGGGGAGTTTCTCGCCCTCCGCGAGCGCGGCCACGATCTCGCGCACCAGGCGCGGCCCGGCGCGGCGCGCGAGCAGCGCCGGCAGGCCGTGGATCGCCACGGTGGTCGGGCCGAAGAGGGCCAGCTCGATGCCGAGCTTCTCGAGCGTCGGCAGGTGCTCCGTCAGGACGTGCACCTCGCTGCGCGCGAGCTCGATCAGCTCCGGTACGAGCTCCCGTTGCACCTCCAGCTTGCCCGCGCGCAGCGCGGCCTTCAGGCGCTCGTAGATGACGCGCTCGTGCAGCGCGTGCTGATCGACGATCTCGAGTCCGTCCGCGAGTGCGCGCACGAGGTAAGTAGCGGCCACCTGCAGCACGGCTCCTGCGTGGGCAGGCTCCGGCGCGAGGGCCGGCAAACACGGCGCGGACGCAGACAGTTCCGGCGCGGGTCGTAGCGCCTCGGGCGCGGGCCCGTCTGCCTCGCGCACCTCCAGCTCCTCGATGCGCGGGCGTTCACCGCTCTGCGCCGGCCAGGCTGCGCCGGGATGCCGAGGAAACGGCACGAGCAGCCGTCCGCCGGGTGTGGCCATGTCGGTGCGCGCGACAGCCGCGCGCAGGGCGGTGAGCAGGAACGGGAACAGGCGCCGTTCGTCGCGGAAGCGCACCTCGGACTTGGTCGGGTGCACGTTCACGTCCACGCTGGCGGGTGGCAACGCTAGCGACAGGAATGCGACCGGCTGGCGCTTCTCGTCGTTGAAACCACGGTAGGCCTCGAGCAGACAGCGCGCGAGCACGCGGTCCTTGAGCGGACGCCCATTCAGGAACCACATCTGACGCGTGGTATCCGAACGGCTGAAGCGCGGGGGTGCCACCAGCCCGGAGAGGCGCAGCTCACCCTGCTCGGCCGCGACCGGCACGAGCGCCTCGGCCAGCTCAGCGCCGAACAAGCGCCGCACGCGCGCGGCCAGGTCCATCTCGCGCTCGATGTCGAACACCCGCCCGCGATCGTGGGTCACGACGAAGCCCGTGCCGACGTGCGCGAGCGCCAGGCGCTGCAGGACGTCGAGCGCGCGCCCGAGTTCGGTCGACGTGCGCCTCAGGAAGGCGCGCCGCGCGGGTACGTTGTAGAAGAGGTCGCGCACCTCGAGCGTGGTCCCGAGCGGCGCCCCGGCGGCCGTGACCGGGCCGATGGTCCCGCCCAGATCCTCCACCGCCCAGGCGTGCTCGTCCTCGGCCCGGCGCGAGAGGATGCGCGCGCGTGCCACCGAACCGATCGAGGCCAGGGCCTCGCCCCGGAAGCCGAGCGTGCCGATGTGCGCCAAGTCATCGACCTCGGCCAGCTTGCTGGTGGCGTGCGAGACGAAGGCCAGGCGCAGGTCCTCGGGCCCCATCCCGCGCCCGTCGTCGGTGACGCGCACGAGCGCCGCGCCGCCCTCCTCGAGCTCGACCACGAGCTCGCGCGCGCCAGCGTCGAGCGCGTTCTCGCACAGCTCCTTCACCACCGAGGCCGGACGCTCGACCACCTCGCCAGCGGCAATCTGGTTGCGCACGCGCTCGGGCAGCACGCGGATGGTCGCGGCGGACGAAACTGCGCTCATCGCCGCCCTCCCGCGCGCGCCGGACGCGGCGCGCCGGACAGGGACCAGCGCAGGGCGAGCTCGGTGAAGTCGTGCGCGTCCAAGCCGGCCCCGGACTTCAGCGCGCGCTCGAGCACGGCGGCTTCTTCGAGCAGGCCGCGCCAGTCCGCTGCC
>JABFRZ010000665.1 GCA_013140785.1 Planctomycetota bacterium
GGGCTGTACCGGATCCGGTCGCTCGGGAAGCCCGGCGCAGCGAAGAGGGCGAGCCTCGTGCCGCTCTCGTCGGGCTACGACGAGCTGCGCGAGGCGTCGCTCGCGACCCTCCGACGCGGGCTCGGCAGCCGCGGGATCCTTGCCGCCGCGAGGGCCGCGCTCGAGGGGCGCCCGACCGCGGAGTGGGCCGACTCCATCGAGAGTGAGCCGGACGCTCGCATCCGCGCGCAGCTCGAACTCTCCCTGGCGCGCGTCGGGTCGCCGGAGCGGATGGGGGAGCTGCTCGACGCTCTGGCGGAGCGCGTGATCGAACCGGAGGACCTCGCGGAAACGCAGCTCGCGCTGCGCACCCTCGAGCTCGCGCTCCTGCGTGCCGCTCCCGTCGCGTCCGAGGTGCGGGCGCGCCTCGCCCAGCGGTTGCTCGCCGTCTTCCCGTGCGGCCAGCTCGAGCTCGACCGCCAGCTCGGAATCCTGCTCGCGAGCCTGCCGGAGGCCGAGGAGCGTTTCGTGCCGCACGCGCTCTCGATGCTCGCTCGAAGCGGCATCGACGCCGAGGGCTTCCACTGGGCCTTCGTGCTGCGCCACGCGACGGGGGGCTGGACGCCCGCGCGGCGCGCGCAGTACTTCGAGTGGCTGCGCGCGGCCGACTTCGGCTTCGGCGGCGGGCGCGAGGTGCCGATGTTCCTCGCGGCGCTGCGCAAGGACGCGGTGGCGACGCTGAGCGAGACGGAGCGCGCGGCGCTGGGCGCGCTCGTGCTGGCGGGAGTGGACGCGGGCCAGGCGCCCGCGAGTTCGCGTGCATTCGTACGAGCCTGGAGCGCGGCCGAACTCGAGCCCGAGCTCGCGCGGCTCGAGCAGGGACGCGACCTCGTGCGCGGTGAGCGGCTGCTCGGCGAGGCTTCGTGTCTCACGTGCCACCGCATCGAGGGCCGCGGGCTCGCCGTCGGGCCGGAGCTCGATGGTCTCGCGGGTCGCTTCGGCGCGGAGGATCTATTGCTCTCCCTGCTCGACCCGTCGCGCGAGGTGCCCGATCGTTTCCGCGACACGGAGATCCGCACCGTTGGCGGGCGCCTGCTGGTGGGGAAGATCGTCGGCGGCGACGCAGAGGTCGTGCTGCTGAGGGAGAGCTACGGGACGCGCGGCGTGGTGCGCATCCCGCGCGCCGAGATCGAGAGCCAGGAGCTGTCGCGCACCTCGCCGATGCCCGCGGGCCTGCTGGACTCGCTGGCCCTGGAGGAGGTGCTGGACCTGCTGGCCTTCCTGCTGCAGGACGGATGAGGACACAGGGCTACACGCCCAACTCGTAGCGCTCGCGCAAGATCCCGCGCAGCTCCACGAAGTCCTGCACCACGTGATCCGGGGTCGCATCCGCCGGGCCCGGCTGGAAGCGCGAGGCGCGCTTGGCCCACACGGCCTTCATCCCGAGCGACTTCGGCGGCGTGATGTCGTGGCTCGGGCTGTCGCCCACGTACATGGCCTGCGCGGCTTGCAGTCCGAGATCGCGCAGCGCGAGCGCGTAGATCTTCGGGTTGGGCTTCGAGATCCCGAGCTGGTCCGAGATGAACACCGCTCTGCGGTCGAGGTGCGGGACCAGGCCGAGGCGCACGATCTTCTCGGCCTGCTTGATGGTCCAGCCGTGCGTGATGATCCCGGTGATCACGCCGGCCGCGTGCAGGGCCTGGAGCAGCGGGATCACGTCGTCGAACGGCTTCAGCTCGCGGAACTTCGTGTCGTGGTAGGCGGCGATGCCGGCGGCCACGATCAGGGCCGGGTTGACGCTCTCCAGCGCCTTGGGCCGCAGACGCCGCAGCAGCTGGTCGAAGTGGTGATCGTAGTTCGAGGTGAACTCGGTCAGGACCTCTTCGAGCTCCTTCAGCACCACGTCCTCGGGCAGGTCGAGCCCGGTCTCGACCATCGCCCGCACCGCGTTTTTGCGCGCCACCTTCGCGAACTGCGTGGTGGAGAACAGCGTGTCGTCGATGTCGAACAGGACCGCCCTCAAGCCCATGGCTGCGAGCCTAGCAAAAAGCAGCGCGCCCCCGGCAGGCGCGAGGCCTACCGCGGGCGCGAGGGTCTGCTGTGTGGGGCTTAACGCCCTTCGAGGCGCGCCAGCTCTTCCCTGACGTCGCTGATCCAGGCGCGGATCAGGATCATCAGGCTCTCGCGTTCGTCCGAGTAGCCCTCTTCCTTGAAGAAGAAGCCGAGCAGGGGAACGTTGGCGACCCAGGGCACCTCGGCGCGGCGCTCGACGTTGCGCAGGCGCGAGAGGCCGCCGATCAGGATCGAGCCGCCGTCGGGCACGACCGCGGTGGTGAACACGCTCTGCACCTGTAGCTCGGGCAGCTGAAAAGTGACCGCGGCCGTTTGGCCGGCCAGCGTGGTCGAGAACTCAGTCAGGGCCACGACCTGCGCCACGGTGGGCTGGATCTCGAGCGTCAGGTAGCGGCGGTTGTGGTGGATCGTGGGGCGCACGTCCAGCACGATGCCCTCGGTCAGGACGTTGATCTGCGGGTCGGCCACGGCCTCGAACTGGGCCACTTCGACGTCGAAGTCCTGCACGTAGGCGCGCTGATTGACGACCGTGACGTAGGCGCGCTGGGTGTTCTGCACCGAGATCACCTGGTCATTGATCAGCTCGATGTTCTCGCTCTTCTCGACCAGGCGCAGGATGGCCGAGAGCTGGATGTCGTTGAGGAAGGTGTACTGGGCTGTCAGGCCGCCGATGGTGGTCAGCGCGTTGCCCAGCGCGCCCTCGAAGAAGTTCTCCGTGCGACCGCGGATGTCGCCGTCGCGACCCTCGTCGTAGAAGGCGCCGGCCGAGGGCGGGGTGAGCGTCTCGCCGTCACCGGAGTTGTCCAGGCCCAGAGACGGGTTGAAGTCGAGGTTGGCGTCGTCCAGGTCCGTGAAGGGCACGCCCGGGTTGTCGAGCCCGCGGAAGTCGACGCCGACTTCCTGCACGAAGTTGTCGCTGATCACCAGGAACTTGGACTCGATCGTCACCAGCGAAGCGCTGAAGCGCCGCATCTCCTCGAGGAAGTTGCGCACCTGCTGCTGCACCTCGGGCGCGTGCACCACGATCATGTTGCCGCCCTCGGTGGTGATATGGACGCCCTCGTCCTCC
Organism: Planctomycetota bacterium; assembly: GCA_013140785.1. Classification (GTDB taxonomy): domain Bacteria; phylum Planctomycetota; class UBA1135; order UBA1135; genus JABFRZ01. The sequence goes on from JABFRZ010000665.1 coordinate 3,122, forward strand.
CAGGTCCCGACGGCGACGTTCGCCTGCACCAAGGCGTCCAGGTCCTCGGGCTGGTTGATGGCGAGCTTCTCGCCGATCTTGCCGAAGGCGCCGCCCGAATTCTCGTCGTCGTCCTCGAGCTCCTCGAGCAGGCGCAGCCGGTCGATACGCGGCCCGAGGAAGTCCGTCAGGCCGACGATCAGGTCCTGCACGTCGTGGTTGAAGATCACCAGCTCGCCGCGCGCCTTCTCGCGCGTGGTGGCGAGGACCGTGTCGTGGCGGATGGTCCAGGTCACGTTCTCACCCGCGGCCTGCGTGACGAGGTTCAGCACCTTTTCGACCGTGATCGGGTTGGTCAGGTCGATGTTGAAGACCACGCCCGCGTCCACGGCGGCCTGTTCGGCGGCCGGGTCCACGATCATCGGGATCCCGGTGATGGCGTTGAGCGAGCGGATCACGGCCCCGAGGCTCTCCTCGTCCTTCACCGAGAGGCCAGGGATGCGCGTGCTCACGAGCTGCGCGCGAAGTTCCAGGGCCACCGGGCTGTCGGCTGCGCTGCCCGGCACCTTCGTGCGCGCCGCGCGCGTGGCGGTGATGTTGCGCCAGTAGTCCTGGTCGGGCAGCGTGATCACGCCCTGGTAGGGGACGCGCAACTCGTCGAGGTCCTCCTGCCAGCGCTGGTACTCCGCCAGCTTCTCGCGCAGGTAGGTGTCTTGCACCAGCTTGCGCCCCTTGCGGAAGGCGGTGTCACGCAGGTCGCGCGCGCGCTCGTTGCGCGGGTCCAGGCGCACGACGCGGTCGGCGAGCTCGATGGTCTGGTCGTAGTCTTCGGTCTGGAAGGCCGTGATGGCCTGGCTGAGCAGGTTGTTGACGACTTCGGCGCGGTGCTGCTGCTCCTCCTGCTCCTGCGTGCGCAGGGCCGCGCGCGCCTCCTTCTCGGCGCCGGCCCGTTCGACCGTCTCGGCCGCTTGCTTTTTCTGCTTGGCCGCCGCGATCAGGACCTCGATCTCCTGCTGCAGCGCCTGCCAATCGCCCGAATACGGCGACCAGCGGATCTGGTCGAGCGCGAGAGTCAGTTCGATCAGCGCGCCGTCGTAGTCGCCACGCTGCTGCGCCAGGTTGGCCTTGTCCACCTTCTGGCGCGCGTCGATCTCGAGCTGGTCCTTCTTGAGCTGGGCCTTGCTCGCGAGCTCCTGGATCGTGGTCTGCGTTTCGCCCGGCGCGCGGCCGAGCAGGGCGCCGACCTCGGACAGCATCGACTTGGCCTCGAGGTTGTCCGGATCGAGCTGCAACGCCTTGGCGAGTTCCTGCTCGGCCTGCTCGAGTTCGAGCCGCTCCTTGAGCTCGCTCGCGCGCTGTAGATGGCTATCGACGAGGAAGCCCTTCTTCTGCTCGGCCAGCGTGAACTGCTCGGCCAGCTGTTGAGCGTAGTCGCCCGAGGCCTGGGGCGGCTCCTGCTGGTCGGCCACGCCGCTCGAGGCGCTAGCGTCCGGCGGCGCGGCGGGCTCGCGGCCCTGCTTGCTCGACGAGCAGGAGGCGGTGATGGCAACGCAAAGGCCGAGCGCGGTGGCGACGATCCTCATCTTGGCTTTCTCGAAACGGACTCCGGGGTCCCACTCCTACCGGGGCCAGACAGCACGGCTACCTAGTCTCTGGGAGCGAGGGGAGTCAGGCAGGGGATTGGGTCGGGAGCGCCCTCGATGGGACTAGGCGGGCACTCCGTTCTGGGAGCGCGAACGATACCAGGTCGGCCCTCGGCCGGCAACGCGCGGCGGCGCTCGAACTCGAGCAATCCAAGCGCACCGCGGAGGCGCGGTGGAGGCGGAGCCTTGCAGACGAAGGAGCAAGCAAGGACCGGGAAGAAGGAAGGCACCGCTCGTGGGCTTCCTCTCCGGAAGCCTCCGCGTTCTACGCGCCTCCGCACTGCGTTCCGATGCTCAGCGTCCGAGGGCCAGGGCCTGATCCAATCCCATCTGCGCCGGGGTGGGCTCGCCTTCGCCGGGGATCACGATCTTGGCCTTGAGCAGGATGAGGAGCTTGCGGTTCGAGACGAAGGTGCCCTGGCGCTCGAACAGGAAGGAGAGCAGCGGGATCTTGTTGAGGATCGGCACACCCGAGCGCAGGTCCTGGTTCTGGTGGACCTTCATCCCGCCGAGCAGCACCGTGCCGCCGTCGGGCATCGGGATCGAGGTCTTGATCATCGACTTCTCGACCTCGGGCAGCATGATCGTGACCGAGCTGCCGGACGAGGCCAGTGTGGTCGTGAAGGTGCGAATCGGGCGCCGGAGTTCGGCCACCGTCGGGCGCACCTCGAGCGTCACGAAACGGCGGTCGGCCGAGACCGTCGGCCGCACGTCCAGGATCACGCCGTCCTCGACCACTGCGATGATCGGGTCCGCGATCGAGGCTGCTTGCGCGATCTCGACGTCGAAATCCTGCACGTAGGCGACCTGGTTCATGACCGCCAGGTTCGAGCGCGCCGTGTTGTAGACCAGGATCTTGGGCGCGGTGACGATCTCGACCCGCTCGGACTTCGAGACGGCCGTGAGGATCATCTCGAGCTGCAGATCGTTCAGGTAGGTCCACTGCAGCTGCAGGCCGCCCGAACCGGTGAGCACGTCTTCGTCGCCCAGGAAGCGGTCGAACAGGTTCTCGGCGCGCCCACGGATGTCACCGTCCTGGCCCTCGCTCAGGAACGCGCCCAACTCCGTGTCGCTGCCCAGCTCGGCGCCCAGCGTCTGCTGCGCGGTCGAATCGCCGAAGTCGTTGAAGAACGCGTTGCTGCCCTTGCCGGGCGAGCCGAGGCCGCGGAAGTCCACGCCGATGTCCTCGAGGAAGTTGTCCTCGACCGTCAAGAAGCGCGCCTGGATGTCCACCATGATGCCGGTGGCTTCGCGCAGGTCTTCCAACAGCTTCTGGATCTTGGCGTGAACCTCGGGCGTCTGGTTGACGACCAGCACGCCGTTCGAGATGCGCAGCGAGTTGGCCGGGTCGGCGTCCCACGACTCGGGCGCGACGTTGTCGTGGATGAGCGTGTCGAGCGCGTCCACGTTGAGCACCAGGAATTCGCGTTCGGGGATCTCTTCGTCCGACTCCGGCACGCCGCCCGAGGGCTGGATGTTGATCTCGCGGCCTGGGAAATCGCGCACCGGCCGGATCAGATTGCGGACTTCGTACATGCGCAGCACCTGGCCGCCGACGAGCTCGTCCTTGGTGACGAACTTCACCACGCCGTCCTCGATCTTGTAGCGCAGGTTCTCGCGCACCTCGGTGATGATGTCGAGCAGCTGCCTGACGCTGCGCTCGGGCAGGTCGAGCTGGATCGACTTCTCGGCCTCGTCCAGCTCGTCGCGCACCTTGGCCGAGAGCACGAAGTTGATGCCGGTCACGTTCTGCAGGTAGCTCGCGACCTCTTCGAGGGGCGCGCCCTCGCCGTCGGCGCCGAAACGCGCGGGCACGCGCCGCTCGCCCAGGCGGCGCAGCACGTCTTCCTTGTCGGCCGCATCGACCGGATCGGTCCCGCCGAACTCGTAGGGCTTGCGCGACTGGACCTCGCGCCAGCGCTTGAGATCGAACTCCACCGTGTCGGTCTGGGGCACGCCCATCGAGCCCAGCTCCTCGAAGGTGCGCACCCAGTTCTCGCGGTAGGAGCGGCGGTTGTCCTCGGTGGTCGCGAGGTGGCGCGCGTCGCGCGCGATGTCGCGCATCTCGGTCGCGGCCTCGTTGCCCGGGTCGTAGAGCAGGACTTGGTCGGCCAGGGTCTGGGCCAGACCGTACTGCTCGCGCTGGAAGGCGGCGTTGGCCTCGGCGTAGAGCTGGCGCAGCTTGGTCTCGCGGTAGGTGCGCTGCTCGTTCTCGCGTACGCTGCGTTGCGCGCTGGCACTATCCTCCTGGGCGCGGCGCGTGGCGGAATCGCTCTCCTCGGCCAGCTGCACGGCCGACTGCAGCTTCCCTTCGAGCACGCGCTCGTCCAGGGTCCGGTCGGCGATCAGCGGGTTGAAGCGCAGGATGTTGAGCGCGCGCCGGTAGTTCTCGATGGCCTGGTCGAAGGCCTGGGTGCGCAGCGCGTTGTCACCGTCCAGGCTGAGTTGTTCCGCCTCGAGCCGGGCCTGGGCGCGGCGCACGGTTTCGCGCTCGATCGCGTCCTGGATTCCCTGCGCAGCGCCCGCGAAGCCCTCGCCCATCAGGCCTTGCACGCGGCGCATGCGCTCGCGCGCTTCCTGGTTGTCGGGATCGACCTCGAGCGCCTGGCTGTACTGCCCGAGTGCGCCCTCCAAGTCGGCTTGATCGAGCAGCGCATCGCCCTGCTCGAGGTACTGCTTGCTCAGGAACGAGGACTGCTCCTTAAGGCGCTCGATGCGGTCGCTCGCCTGCCCGAGCTCTTGGCGCGAATCTTGGGCGCTGCCGAGAGGTGCGCCGGCGGCGGGAGCCTCGCCCGCGGGTTGGGCCTCGGGCTGAACGGAATCCGCATGCGGCGCGCTGGGGCGCTCGCCTTGCGAATCCGAGGAGCGACAGGCGGCCAGGGCGGTCACGAGCAGGCTCGGAACGAGGAGTGAGCGAGAGCGCATGGGTTGAGGTGGCCTTCCGCGGAGTCGAACGCACCAGGACGCGATCGTCGCGACGAACGCAGAGGACTGGGATTTCGGGCGCCGGACGGCGGCGTAGTGGATGCAGGGGTGGGGAACGGTGACTCGAACGAGCGGCGCGCGCTCGCGTGCTGGCCGGTTCGTCCGGACGGATCGGATCGGCGAACTCGGTCTGGAACGAAGTCAGGAACGAAAAGAGCGCCGACGAGCGCCGCGCGAGGACGCTGCTGAACCGGCTTGCGCCGCGCGGGCGCGAGCCGGACCGAGCGTGCTTCACTGATCCGCCGGCCGGGGCGAGGAAGATATCCGCACCTCGGAAGTGGGTCAATCGCCCCACCCTACCGCCGCGGGCCTCGGCGGTTACCCGGGGTCGGCGGGAGCGCCCCGGACCGGCGGGGTCAGGCCGAGCTCGCGCATGGCGAGCTGGATGTCCTGCCAGCAGTCCTTCTTGGCGCTCGGGGTGCGCAGCAAGTAGGCCGGGTGATAGGTGGCCACCACGCGCCGGCCCTTCCAGGCGTGGACGCGGCCGCGTAGGCGTCCCATCGAGAGCGGCGAGCGCAGGAGGTGGCGGGCCGCGTGCAGCCCCAGGGTCACGATCACCTCAGGGTTCAGGAGCTCGATCTGGCGATCGAGGAAGGGCGTGCACAGGGCTGTCTCCTCGAGTTCCGGGTCACGGTTCCCCGGCGGGCGGCACTTCAGCACGTTGGCGATGTAGACCTCGCCGCGCGCGAGCCCCATGCCCTTCTGGATGATGTCGGTCAGGAGTTGGCCCGCGGCGCCCACGAAGGGCACGCCCTGCTCGTCCTCGCTCTGGCCTGGAGCCTCGCCGATGAACATCACGCGCGCGTGCTCGCGGCCGTCGCTGAAGACAGTCTGGGTGCGCGTCCGCGCAAGCCCGCAGGCGGTGCACCCGGCCACCAG
>JABFRZ010000584.1 GCA_013140785.1 Planctomycetota bacterium
CCCCTGACTTCACCCTCAAGACCCAGGACGATAAGGAGTGGAAGCTCTCGGCCCACAAGGGGAAGAACGTCGTGTTGCTCTTCTATCCGCTCGACTGGTCACCCACGTGCGAGAAGGAGAACTGCCGCATCTCGACCGAGCCCACCATCACGGCGCCCAACACGATCACGGTCGGCATCAGCCGCGACTCGACCTGGTCCCACAAGGCGTGGAAGGCGGCCAAGGGCATCAAGCACGATCTGCTGGCCGATCCGGTGCTCGAGGTCACGAAGAAGTTCGGCCTGCAGCACCCGGCCGTGCCCTTCATCAGCCACCGCGCCACGGTCATCGTCGACAAGCACGGCAAGGTGGCCTTCTGCCAGGTGCAGGAGAACACCAAGGAAGAGCGCAACTGGAGCGAGGTCCAGGGCGCGCTCAAGAAGCTCGGCTGAGCTACTAGGTTCGAAAGTCTTGTCGGGCCGCGCCGATTCTAGGCAGCGGCTCCGACGAGCTTCTTGATGGAAGTGGCTCGCGCAGTGAGTACGGCGGCTGCAAGGAGCTGTCCCCGCTGCGTGAGCCGGTACAGGTGAGTTCTGGGGACCTTCTGGATCAGGCCGTGGGCGCGCAGCAGACGTAGCTGGCGGCTGACGCGCGCGGAGTTCTTGCGCTGGACGGCCTTGGCCGCACCGGCATCGCTGTAGAGCCGTGGGCGCAGGTCGCGATTGCGAAAGCCGTTGGTGGCGAATTCCCCGCGCGAGATGACCTTGAGCAGCTCGACGTCGTGGAGGCTGCCGATGTCGAGTGCTCGGACGCGCCGCTTGTTCCAGGTGACGGGCTTGGCGACCTGGTCGTAGATCTGGGCGAGGGTCGTGTCGTCATCGACGACGGCGAGAGCGTCGAGGTAGCGCTCGTTGGCGCCCTGGCTGACCTCTGCGCGCCGGTGCAGATCGGCGATCCCCTTGCGCATGGGGCGCCAGGCAAGCGTTCCTCTGGGGTCGTTGGAGAGCGGGCGCCGGACCTTGAATCCCGTGGGCTGGGCGATGGTGGTCTCGACACGCAGGATGCGCGCTTCCTTGTCGTAGATCTTGATCGAGTTGCCAGCGACCCAGTGCTTGACGCGGACGCCTTCGGGCCGGTCCTTGAAGCTGGTGGTGAGTTCGCCGAGGAAACGGCCGTGCACCTTGCGCCCGAGGAAGCGCATCACATCGGGACTCTGGAAGTGGAGCATGGCGTGACGCGTCCAGAGCGGATAGAGGCGCGCGAGCTCGGCAGGTTCCTCGAAGAGCAGATCGGTGGCCCACTCGCTCTGGTAGACCGACCAGTGGTAGTCCATCGGCCAGGGCTTGAAGATCTCGCGGTGGAGTGGGTTGAGCTTGCGCGCGATCTTCGTCAGTGCTCGGGACCAGTCGAGCTCGAGTTGCTCGTCCAGTAGGCGCTGCGCACGCTCGGCGTCTTGCAGCCGCACGAAACAGTTGTCGATGCGCTGGAAGCGCAGGCCAACGCGCTGGAGCGAGCGCGCGAGCCACTCGCGGCCGTTGAGGCAGATCTGGATGTTGAAAGGAAACCAGGTCTGGATGCGAGCGTTCATGAAGCCGAAGGTCGGGTGCCGCAGGTACTGGTAGATGTGCAGGCACTTGCGACGGCGTGTCTTGAGCCCGCGCTCGGCGACCACCTGCGAGCGGTGGTACTCGAAGCTCGTGCAGGGCTCGACCGCCGTCAGGGCGCAGATCGGACCTTCACGCACGGGCCGTTCGGCTTCGATCTGACGAGCCAAGTCCTCCTTGTCGATGTGGCTCGACTCCAGGTACCGGACCGGACGCTTGGCTTCCCGAGTCTCCTGGAGCGCCGACTCCTTGACACGCTCGCTGGTCGACAGGACGAAGCCCTTGAAGTCGAGCAGCCGGACCCCGGCCTTCGACAGGAAGGTCTGCATGCCGCGCTCGCGGATGAGCGGGATCAGCGTCCCTCGGAACACCAGACGGTCGAAACCGGACAGTATCGAGGTGACAAGCGGGCCGTAGCGCGCTACGAATCGTTCCATGGCGCCGTCTCCGGGCAGAGGTTGTGTTGCAACTGCCTTCCTACCTGGGGACGGACGCCGATCAAAGACTTGGGTTGCGGGCGGCAGCCCGCGCTAGGAGTGTGTCGGAAAAACCGCTACTGCGGCTTCGCGGGCGGCGCGGATGCTTCGTCAGTCTCGGCGAGCCGTGCTCGGCGGCCACAGAGGCCGCCTGCGCCGTCTCGCTGTCGCCTTCCTCGCCTCCGCGCCGCCCGCTTCGCCTCGCAACGCGGTTTTCCCGACACCCTCTGAGCGGATCTCGGGACTCTCCGTCTCAGCGCGGGTCGTCGAGCACGAGCTCGCGCTCCTCGCCGGCGGCGAGCTCGAGTTCCTGCGTCGCGCGGAGGTCGAGGGTCTTGAAGCTCTCGACCACGAGCCGTCCGGCCGGGACGACCGTCTCGGAGGCGCCGCCGGCCGGGACGCCATCGCGGGCGACGGTCGCGCCGTCGCAGAGCACGCGGTACTGCAGGTAGCCCTCGCGGCCGGCGTACTTCACGCGCAGCTGAGCGCCGGGCTCGAGGAGCAGCTGGACTTCGCCCGTCTTCTCGCCGGCGCGCACGACGAGGCCTCGGAGCATGCCGACGCGCATACCGCTGGATCGTGCGCACAGGTCGTAGGTCCCGGGAAGGAGCCCGGCGAACCGGAAGCGGCCGTCCTCGCTCTCGGTCAT
>JABFRZ010000238.1 GCA_013140785.1 Planctomycetota bacterium
CTGCGCGTCCGCGCCGCCGCGCGCCCGCACGCGCTGGTCCCGCAGGTCCAGGCGAGCGCGCGCTCCGCGGGACAGCCGATGCTGTGGCGCCACGGCCAGACGAAGGCGGGCGAGCCGTTGCTCGAGATCAGCGGTCTCGCCGCGGGCACCTACTCCGTCGACCTCCACTGCTGGTCGTCGCAGCAGTCGGAGCGTCGCACCCTCGAAGTGGACGGAGTGGGCGACGTCGAGTGGACGTTCGACCTGCGCTAGCGCGTCGACCGCTGCAGGCGGGCGCCGCGCTGGGATCGAGAGCGCTGCGAGTTCCGATGACCCGGACGAGCTCCGCAACCTGGCGCGACGCCGCGCGTCTCTTCGCCGTGGAGAACGCGTGCGAACACGGAGCCATCCGGCCTCCGGTCCGACGGCGATGACCGATGCTAGATTGGAGGCATGGACGTGCACCTGACGAGGCAGCAGGCGGAGCTCCTCCGACGGTTGGTGGCCGAGGGCGGCTACTCCTCGGCGGACGAGGCGATCCTCGAAGGCATGAAGCTCCTCGAGCGGGAGCTCGCGTGGAAGGCGGACGCGCGGAAGAAGATCCAGGAAGGCCTCGACGACGTGGCCGCGGGCCGGGTCGTCGACGGAGAGAAGGCGGTCGAGGAGATCCGCCGGAAGCTGAAGCGCAAGCACGGCAAGAAGCGCGCGTAGGCTCGGGCCGAGGCCACGAGCTCTCTACCCGCGCAGAGCTCGATCTCCTGGAGATCGGCGATCGTGTGGCACTCGAGAGCGGTCTATCGCGGGCGGATGCGGTGCTCGACGCGTTCGAGCGTGCGTTCGCGATCCTCGTCAGGAGTCCGTACAGCGGTCATTCTCGTCCCGACGTCAGCCCGCGCGCTTCGCTCCGCTTCTGGACGGTCTACGCGCACCTGGTCGCCTACCTGCCAACCTCACGTCCGCTCGTCGTCCTCCGCATCTTGCACGGCGCCCGCAGTCCGACCGAGCTGCGCGCGGAGCTCGACGCGCCGCCAAGCTCCGGCTCCGACGAACGGAACGAGGCGTGAACGCGACCGCGCCGTCGTGCGCCTCGCGGACGGGGTAAGCTCTGGAAAAAGCTCCCATGATCCAGCCCCAGCCGCAGACACAGCCCCAGGGCGGCGCTGCCGCCGCACGTTCGAGCGCTTCCCCTACGCGAGCCGGCCAGGTGCCGCAGGGCGAGCGCGTCCGTCCCCGCCTGTGCTTCCTGTCCGCGCGCATCCCGTGGCGCGGCGCGGAGATCGACTGGGAGGGGTTCGAGCGCGAACAGCGCCGCATCGCGGCGCTCGGTGACATGCTCGAGCTGGGCGGCGAGGCGGCGCGGTTGCATGCCGAGACCGCGGCCGCGGCGGGAGCGGAGAGCGAGCTGTGGGTGACCGGTACCTTCGCCGGCGACTGGGCCCGCGGTGCGCGCGAAGCGGGGCGCACGGCGCGGGTGTTCGGCTCGCGCGAGGCGCTGCGCGAGGCGCTGCACGCCGCGCTCGCCGACGGCGTGGTGGTGCTGGTCAAGGCATCGCGCGGGGCGCGGTTCGAATTCCTGCTCGAAGGTCTCGAGGCGGAGGGCTGAGGTGTTCTACGAATGGGTGTATCCGCTCCACGAGCTGCCGGGATTCGGCGTGCTCAACGTTTTCCGCTACATCACCTTTCGCGCCGCCTACGCGGCGATCACCGCGCTGCTGGTGTGCTTCGTGCTCGGGCCGCCGATGATCGACTGGCTGCGGCGCGTCAAGCTCGGGCAGAAGATTCGCGCCGAGGGGCCGCAGGCGCACCTGGCCAAGGCCGGCACCCCGACCATGGGCGGCATCCTGATCGTTACCGCCATCGTCGTGCCCACGCTGCTGTGGGGAAACCTGCATTCGCGTCCGGTCTGGATCGCGATCCTGGCCACGGTCTGGCTCGGCGCGATCGGATTCCTCGACGACTGGCTGCGCGTGGTGAAGGGACTGCCGAACGGGCTGCTCGGCCGCTACAAGCTGGTCGGGCAGGTCTCGCTGGGACTGTTGATCGGCGGGCTGCTCATGGCGTTTCCCGAGCCCGGGCTGTCGTCCACCGTCACCCACGTGCCGTTCCTCAAGTTCCGCTTCGTGGACTTCGGCTGGGTGTTCATTCCCTTCGTGGTGCTGGTCATCACCGGCTCCTCCAACGCCGTGAACCTGACCGACGGGCTGGACGGGCTCGCTTCGGGGCTGGTCGCGATCGCCGCCCTGACCTTCGCCGGCATGTGCTACCTGAGCGGCCACATCCGCTTCAGCGAGTACCTGAATCTGACCCACCTCGCCTACGGCGGAGAGCTGTCGGTGTTCTGCGCGGCGGTGCTGGGTGCGGCGCTCGGGTTCCTCTGGTACAACTGCCATCCGGCCGACGTGTTCATGGGGGATACCGGGTCGCTGGCCCTGGGTGGCGCACTCGGCACCGTGGCCGTGCTCATCAAGCGCGAGTTCTGGCTGGTGCTGGTGGGCGGGGTGTTCGTGGCCGAGGCCCTGTCGGTGATGATCCAGGTGGCCTCGTTCAAGCTCACGGGCAAGCGGATCTTCCGGATGTCGCCCCTTCACCATCATTTCGAACTGGGAGGCTGGGCCGAATCACGCGTGGTACTGCGTTTCTACATCGCCGGGGCGCTGCTCGCCCTGCTCTCGCTGTCGACCTTCAAGCTCCAGTGACGATCGACCTCCGCCATCCGCTTCCGGGCACGC
>JABFRZ010000254.1 GCA_013140785.1 Planctomycetota bacterium
GCGCGGACCGGCGCGAGGCCGGCGAGGACGCGCCCGGCCAAACCCGCCGGAACCCCCGGCGTGGGCAGGCTCGTGAGCAATTCCTCAAGCTCGTCGGGCTCGATGTTGGGCGCAACGTCGAGCTCCACGTCTTGCTCCACGTCTCGTTCCACGTCGCCGGAATGGCCGTGCGCAGCGTTGCGCTCGGGCGCGAGCGCCACGAGCACGCGCTGCACCAGATCGCGCGGCACCTCTGGCGCGGGAACGCGCGCGAGCAGGGCTTCGAGTCCACGCTCGCACACGAGCTGCGCGCGACAATCCGCGCAAGAACGCACGTGGGCATCACTCGCGAACCGCCCTAGGCGATCGCGCGAACCAGCGAGAGCCTCTGCGAGCGCCGCGCGGAATCGAGCGCATGCCGTGCTCATGCCAACTCCTCTTCCAAGAACGAGGCCAGCAGCGTGCGCAGCGACTCGCGCGCGCGGTGGACCATCGACTTGATGGCCTTCTCGCTGGTCCCGAGCACCCGCGCCACCTCGTCGTAGGGCAGCTCCTCGTACTTGGCGAGCACGAGCGCCATGCGCTGACGCGCGGGCAGGGCGGCGATCGCCCGACGCACCGAGTCGATCAGGTCGGCGCGCTCGAGCGCCGCGCCGGGAGCGGGGCCGCGCTCGTCCTCCCAGCGCTCGCGCGAGTCGTGCCCGACTTCGTCCAGCGACGAGCTCGGGCGCCGGCGCTCGTTCTCGTTGACGCACAGGTTGAACACGATGCGGTACAGCCAGGTCGAGAAGCGCGCCTCGGGCCGATAGTCGTGGCGCGCGCGGATCACGCGCAAGAACACCTCCTGCACGAGGTCCTCGCGGTTCTCGCTCGGACCCAGGAAGCGCGTCACGAGCGCGAACACCCGCGGCGAATAGCCCTCGACGAGTTGGTCGAAGGCGCGCTCGTCCCCGCGCTGGTAGCGCAACATCCAGGCGACGCCAGGATCGTTCGTCGCGGACTCGTGTGACGAGCCGCCCTCGGCGGAGGCAAGCATGCGGGGCGTCCCCAACCGGACGCACACCCACAGGTTCCGGTGCCGGCGGTTGTTTCCGCAAGGCGCCGCCCAAGCGTTGCTCAGGGAGCCTCGACCGGTCGCAGCCAACGCGGCACGGGCCAAACGACAGCCAGGGGCCTTCCGAGCAGTTCGGAGGCCTTGCGCGACCCGAAATGGCGGCTGTCGGTGCTGGCGGCCGAGTTGTCGCCCAGCAGGAAGTAATCGTCCGGCCCGAGCGAGACCGTGTCGTCCGGCGGAAGCGCGCCGGGGCGCGCTTGGCCCCGTCCCCGCGCGCGCACGGCAAAGCGCCCGTCCTCGGTGTAGAAGAGGTCGCGCAGGATGCGCACCGCGCGGAAGCGCGCGCGGCCGCGCTCGACTCCAAAGCGCACGCGCGCGCCCATGTGCTGGGGCACGGAGGGGTCGCGCAGATCGCTGGCACCGTACAGCGGCTCGTTCCCCGCGTAACTCTGCGCGAGGTCGAGCCCGAGCGCGCGCGAGCGCACGCGCAAGTGGTTGTCGATGTTGGAGAACTCGAGGTCGTAGAAGCGCCCGGCCTCGAGCTCCAGCTCGACTTGCGTGCGCGCCAGCTCGCGTCCCGGCGGCTCCTCTTGCGGCGCACCGCCGTCGCCCAGGAGGTGCCGATTGAGACGCACGAGCCGCAGCACGGCAGGCGGACCGAGCATGAGCTCGGCCTCGAACAGGTCGCCCTCCTCGCTCAGCTGGAAGTGCAGCCTCTGCCCAGGTCCGGGGGCCTCCAGCGCGAACTCGAGCTCGAGCCGCGCATCGTTGACCTCGATCACGCCGGGCACGCGGCGGTGGCGGCGATCGAGATAATCGTCGCGCAGCTCCGGATGGTAGTGCAGCAGGTTGCCCGGCGGATACGCCTCGCCCACCACGATCCATTCGGCTCCCGCGCGCTGCACCGAGCCGTCGCGGCGGAACTCGAAGAAGTCCTCGGGCGAGAGGTAGCGGTCGTCGTACACAGGCACGGGCGCCGGCCGCGGTGTCTCGCTCGGCAGGCGCCGGCGTCCGACGAAGAGGTCGCCGCCACGAATCATGAGGTCCTGGTCGCCGGGCACGCCGCACACGCGCTTGACGAGCGGTTTGCTCCCATCCATCGAGCGGACCACGACCAGGTCGAAGCGTTGCGGGCGCTCCCTCCCGTACAGCACCAGCACGCGCTCCGACTCCTCCTCCCCATCCGGCCGCTCGCGCCCGCCGCACAGCGTCGGACGCATCGAACCCGAATCCACGCGGTAAACGTCCGCCACGAAGAACTTCGCCAGCAAGAGCAGCAGCGTGCCGCCGGCAAGTGCCCACAGGCACGCGCTCCAGCGCCGCCTTCTCATCGCTCTTCGGCCCAGGCTTCGAGCGGCGAACGGTCGTAGCCGTGCACGAGCACGGGCCGGCCCCACAGGGCGAAGTCGCCGGTGACGCTCGCGCGCGGCTCCACGACGAGCTCGAGCACGACGCTGCGGCCAGCAAAGCGCCGCAGGTCGATCTCCGTCACCTGCCACGGGCTTCCGGGCAGGACGACCCGGCTGTGTACGAGCTCGTCGTCGATGCGCACTTCGAAGGCCACGCCGTCCGAGCCTGCTTCGGCGCGATCGTCGAGTCCCTCCCAGGTCACGAGCCCCGAGCCCGGCCCGAGTGCAACGCCGGTCCAGGCGATCCGCCCCGCTTCCGCGCCGC
>JABFRZ010000275.1 GCA_013140785.1 Planctomycetota bacterium
CGGCCTCGCCGCGGTGCTCGCTTTCCTGTGGCAGTTCGTGCGGCGCGCGCCCGCATCCGGACGCGTGACCACCCGGTCAGCGGCGAGCGCTCCGAGCGGCGACGGCGCCGAGCTCCGACCCGCGGCTCCGTCGAACCGGCAGGCGGTGCCGCGGCCGCCTGCACCTCCGCTCGACGGATGGGTCGTGGGAGGGCGCGGGCGTCCTCGACTACGAGGGTCGCTTCCGCATCCCCAGCGCGCCAGCGCAGGAGCTCACGCTCTCGTTCGAGCTCATCGACCTGGAGCCATTCGAAGCGCGCCAGCTCCTGCTCCCGGAGCTCGAGATCCAGCCGAATGCGGGCCAGACGGAGTCGCTGGAGCTGGACTGGAAGACGAGGCACGTCAATCTGCGCGTCGTGAGCGACAGCCCGGAGGGCTGCCAAGCCCGAGTGCACATCGAGGGTCCGCGCTACCAGACGAGCATCGAGACGGACGACGAGGGCAAGGCCAGGTTGAGCCTGGTGGGGGCCGGGACCTTTCGATTTCGCGCCGTGCAGCGCTCCGGGAGAGAGGGCGAGGCCGTGCTCGAGCTCGAGGCCGACGCGGACCTCGACTCGATCGTGATCACGACGGCGCTGCCCAAGCACTAGCCAAAACCATCCTCGACCAGGATTGGATGAGCGCTGCGACAAGCGCGCGCAAAGCCGGAGCGGCGCAGAGGCGCCGCGCGGCGCCGCTACCCGCGGGGTTGGGCAAACCCTGACTTGCTCTTCACGGCAGGGCAACCCCGCGAGCAGACCTTGGATGCAGCACGGGACGGCTGAAGCGAAGGAGAGAGTCTCCTTCGAGCTCCCTGAGCGACCCCCATCCTTCTGGAGATGACCCAAGTGAAGAGAACCGCAGCAATCATCCTGAGCGCCATCGGCCTGGCCGGTGCCGCCCAAGCCAGCGAGATCCTCGTGACGAGCGACATCAGCACCTCGACCACCTGGACGTCCGGCAACACCTACAACCTGCAGGAACAAATCTATGTCCTGCCTGGCGCAACCCTGACGATCGAAGCTGGCACGATCCTGGCGAGCACGACCGGCATCGGCGGCAGCCTGGCCGTCTGCCGCGGCGCGCAGATCTTCGCGCTGGGCACGCGCGCGAACCCGATCATCATGACCTCGAAGGCCGACCAGGCCACGTGGGTCGGCGGCAATCCCAGCCTCGGCTCATGGCGCGAGGGCAACACCGAGTGGGGCAACCTCACGGTCATGGGCAGTGCCTACATCTCCGAGAACGCCGTGGCCCTCGGCAACATTTCGGTCCCCGACGCCGGCAACGAAGCCGACATGGAAGGCCTGACCACCGGCCCCAGCACGGACCGCTACGGTGGCGGTGACGACGACGACGACAGCGGCACGGTCCAGTACGTGTCGCTGCGCTACGGCGGCAAGGTGGTCGGCCTCGCGGTCGAGCTCAACGGTCTGTCCCTCGGCGGCCTCGGCCGCGAAACGGACATCCACCACATCGATGTCATGAACAACGTGGACGACGGCATCGAGATCTGGGGCGGGACCGTCAACCTCAAGTACCTCAACGTCTGGAACATCGGCGACGACAGCATCGACATCGACCAGGGCTACCGCGGCAAGATCCAGTTCCCGCTGATCGTCCAGGGCTACAGCACGCGGACGGCCCAGGGCTCGGGCACGGGCGACAACGTGTTCGAGACCGATGGCGCGGAGCAGTCCGACTGGCAACCCGTCACGACCACGGTCGTCTACAACGCCACGGTCATCGGTCAGCCAGTGAGCGGCGACCACGGCACCGCGTGGCGCGACAACGCGCGCGTGCAGTATCGCAACTGCATCTTCATGGACCTGGGCGAGCGGCTCGTCAGCCTCGACAACGTGGACGGTGACGGCGGCGCGGGCTACGGCTTCGGCGGCACCCTGACGTGGGCCAACACCTGGACCACCAACCACAACGCCGTCCCGGCGCACGCGAACGACTTCACGACGGGCACCTTCGCCACGAACTACGCGGCCCAGTCCTCGGGCAAGCTGGCCGAGATCAAGGACAGCGTGTTCTTCCGCAACCTCAATGCTAGCGCCTACACCGAGGCCACGGCTCGCGACGTCTTCAACGTCGCGAACAACAACACGCTGATCGCTGGGTCGCTCGACGCCGACGCTCCGATCCAGAGTCTCGCGCGCGGCCCGAACGTCTCGTTCCTGGGGCTCACGATGCGGCCCGTCATCAAGCTCGATCCGCTCCCGAAGAACGCGGCGACCACCAGCGTCGCCTCCGCTCCGAACGACGGGTTCTTCACCCCGGCCTCCTACCGTGGCGCCTTCAAGCCCAACGGCGGGAACTGGGCCCTCGGTTGGACCGCGGCCGACGCCTTCGGCTTCTTCAAGCGCCCCAAGGTCGCCTCCGACAAGCCGTAGTCCGTTCCCATCGGGAACAAGTCGTAGTTCGTTGCCGGGGTGGCCACGCGAGTGGTCACCCCGGTTCGTTTGACGGCCATGGGCGCGCGGCCTGAGCACTCCCTGATCTCGTCTTGACGAGCCGTATGCAATGGGCGCCTACCCTCGCGGAACGATGCGAACACTTGCCATGCACCCGAATTCACGACGGCCCCACTCACGACGGCCATTCCTCTCCGCCCTCTTTCTGCTCGCGGCCGGCGCCGCGTGCCTGTCGGGCGCCTGCTCCGACTCGCAAGCGGCCGAGAGC